>DATMJM010000463.1:0-4816 GCA_035553935.1 Solirubrobacteraceae bacterium | reverse complement strand
CGGCGAATCCCGGCAGCAGGTCCTCGCCGCGCAGCGCCGGCACGTAGCGGGCGGCCTCGGCGGCAAGCGCCGTGCGGCTGGCGGCCAGGCGCAGCTCGCTCAGGCCCGTGCGCCACCAGCGCGCCATCATCCGCCACGTCCGCGCTCGCGCTGGCAGAGCTGATCGCCGACGCCGCCGACGAGCTCTGACGCTCGGTTTGGCCGCCCGCGCGATCGGCGACGATGGGAGGTCGATGCGCATCCTGCTGACCGGTGCCAGCGGCTCGATCGGATCCGCTCTCGCGCCCGCGCTCGAGCGCGAGGGCCACGAGCTGCGCCTCTTCGGGCGCGACCCCTCGCGCGTCGCGGCGGCGGCGCCGTTCGTGCGCGGAGACGCCGTGAGCGGCGCCGGGCTCGACGAGGCGCTCGACGCAATCGACGTCGCCTACTTCCTCATCCACTCGATGGAAGGTGACCGGCGCGCCGGCTTCGCCGCCGACGAGCGCATGGCGGCGGAGAACTTCGTCGCCGCCGCGCGCCGCGCCGGCGTGCGCCGCGCGGTGTACCTCGGAGGGCTCGTGCCGCAGGGCCGGGCGCCGTCGCGCCATCTCGCCAGCCGCCTCGCGGTCGAGCAGATCCTGCTCGCCGGCATGCCCGAGGCCGTCGCGCTGCGGGCGTCGATCGTCGTCGGCGCGCGCTCGCGCTCGTTTCGATTCCTCGTGCATCTCATCGAGCGGATGAACGTGCTCGCCCTGCCGGCGTGGCACGTGTTCCGGACGCAGCCGATCGACGTGCGCGACGTGCGCGCGTTCCTCGTCGCGGCGGCGACGACGCCGCACGCGCGCGACGGCCTGTCGCTGGACATCGCCGGACCGGACGTCATGAGCTACGGCCAGATGATCGAGCGGATCGCCGAGCTGATGCTCGTGCGGCGCGCGGCGTTGCGGCTGCGCCGCAGCATGACGCCGGTCGTCGCGCCGGTCGCGGCCGCGCTCGCGGGTGAGGACAGCGGCTTCATCGGACCGCTCATGGAGAGCCTGTCGAGTGACCTCCTGCCGCGCGACGACCGCGCTTCGGCGCTGCTCGGCGTGCGTCTGCACTCGTTCGACCGCGCGGTAGAGCGCGCGCTGCGCGAGTGGGAGGAACGCGAGCCGCTCGCCGCGAGGTGACTCGCCCATGCCCGGGCGCCCGGCAGCGAGCCGCTAGGTTCTGGCGCCCGTGTCCGTCGTCATCGCCAGCATCGACATCGCCGCGCCGATGGAGGACGTGTGGGAGCACGTCATGAATCCCGCCCTCATGGGCGGGTGGGTGACGATCGTCGATCGGATCGATCGTGTGGACCCCGGGCCGATCCGCCCGGGCTTTCGGATGAGCCAGACGCTGTGCCTGCGCAACATGCACTTCAAGGTGCACTGGACGCTGGAGGAGGTCCGCGCGCCGCGCTTCGCACGGTGGGAGGGCCGCGGCCCCGCGCGCTCGACGGCGGTGACCGAGAACCGGCTCAGCGAGCGCGACGGCCGGACGCACTTCGACTATCGCAACGAGTTTCGCACGCCGCTCGGGCCGCTGGGCGCGGCCGCCTCGAGGGTCATCGTCGGTGGCATTCCTGACAAGGAGGCCAATGCATCGCTGCGCCGACTGCGTGAAATTCTCGAGGATCGTGGCGCGTAGAAACGTCGGTATACGACGCGCCGTCTCGCCTATGCATTAGGCTCTGTGACGGTAACTGTCACTTGCCGAACGGGGAACAAAGATGGCCGACTTCCTGGACGAGAAGCGAAACGAGATCGGCGCGCGGCTGAAGGAGCTCAGGCCGCTGGTCGAGGAGTACCAGCGCCTGGAGGCCGCGGCCGCGGCGCTCGACGGCGTTCCACAGTCCAACGGCACCGCACCTGCCCGACGTGCGCCGGCGCGCACGACCTCGCGCAGCACCCGCCGCGCGAAGAGCACCGGCCGCCGCGGCCGGCCGAAGGGCAGCGGCACGCGCGGCGCCGAGGCGCTCGCGCTCGTACGCGCGCAGCCCGGCATCACGATCCCCGAGATCGCCGAGAAGATGGGGATCAAGCAGAACTACCTGTACCGGGTCCTCCCCGCGCTCGCCGACGACGGCCTCGTGCGAAAGGAAGGGCGCGGCTGGCACCCGAAGGACGCCGCCTGACGCTTCGCCTCACGGGGCCAGGTCCCTGGTGGGAGGCCTGGCCCCGAAGGCAGCGCGTCACGACGTCAGACGAGGCCGAGCTCGCGGACGGCAGCGCGCTCGTCAGTCAGCTCCTTGACGGTGGCGTCGATCTTCGCCTGCGCGAACTCACCGACCTCGAGACCCTGCACGATTTCGTAGGTGCCCGAGACACAGTGCACCGGGAAGCTCGAGATGATGCCCTCGGTCACACCATATGAGCCGTCGGACGCGACGGCCATCGAGCGCAGGCCGTCGGCGCCGCTCACCCAGTCGCGCACGTGGTCGATCGCGGCGTTGGCAGCCGATGCCGCGGACGACGCGCCGCGCGCCTCGATCACCTCGGCACCGCGCTTGCCGACGCGCGGGATGTACTCGTTCTCGTACCACTCCATGTCGACCCGGTCGACCGCGCGCTCGCCGTCGACCTTCGCGTTGAAGAGGTCGGGGAACATCGACGGCGAATGGTTGCCCCAGACCGCGAGGTCCGAGACGGCCTCCACTCCGACGCCGAGCTTCTGGGCGAGCAGCGCCACCGCGCGGTTCTGATCGAGGCGCGTCATCGCGGTGATCCGGTCGGCCGGGATGTCGGGCGCGTTGGCGGCGAGGATGAGCGCGTTGGTGTTGGCGGGGTTGCCGACGACGAGCGCCTTCACGTCGTCTGCCGCGCCGGCGTTGAGCGCCTCGCCCTGCGGCTTGAAGATCGCGCCGTTGGCCTCGAGCAGGTCGGCGCGCTCCATCCCCTTGGAGCGGGGTCGCGCGCCGACGAGCATCACGATGTTCGCCCCGTCGAAGGCCTGCGTCGGATCGTCGTAGATGTCGACGGACGCCAGCAGCGGGAACGCGCAGTCGGTGAGCTCGAGCGTCGTCCCCTCGGCGGCCTTGACGGCCTGCGGGATCTCCAGCAGCTTCAGCGCGATCTTCGTGTCCGGTCCGAGCAGCTGCCCGGACGCGATCCGAAACAGCAGCGCGTACCCGATCTGCCCGGCAGCACCGGTGACGGCGACCTTCACTGCGGAACCTTCGCTCATGCGTTCATCTCCTCGATCACCGCGTCGGCGAACTCGCTCGTCCCGACGGCGGTGGGGTCAGTGCGGCTTGGCTTGAGGTCGTAGGTGACCTTCTCGCCCTTGCGGATGACCGCCGCGATCGCGTTCTCCAGCGCGCGCGCCGCGGTGGTCTCCTTCAGGTGGTCGAGCATGTAGACGCCCGACAGCATGAGCGCCGTCGGGTTCATGCGGTTCTTCCCTGCGTACGTCGGCGACGATCCGTGCGTCGCTTCGAACACGGCGGCATCCGTGCCGACGTTCGCTCCGCCGGCCATCCCCAGCCCGCCGATCATCGCAGCACAGAGGTCCGAGACGATGTCCCCGTAGAGGTTCGGCGCGACGATGACCTCGAAGTCGTCGGGATAGGTGATCAGCTGGTTGCAGAGGTTGTCGACGATGACGTCCTCGAAGTCGATGGCCGGGTAGTCCGCGGCGACCTCGCGCGCGACCTCGAGGAACAGGCCGTCGGAGAACTTCATGATGTTCGCCTTGTGCGCGGCGACGACCTTCCGGCGACCGTGGGTGACCGCGTACTCGAAGGCGTGGCGAACGATCCGCTGCGAGCCGAACGCGCTGATCGGCTTGATCGAGATGCCCGCGTCGTCGCGGACCTGCGAGCCGAGCTCGGCGAGCTTCGCGCGCAGCTGCGCGTTGGCCTCCGTCCCGCGCTCGAACTCGATGCCGGCGTAGAGGTCCTCCGTGTTCTCGCGGACGATCACGACGTCGGTCTCCGGAAAGCGCGTGCGCACCCCCTCCAGGGCCTTGCACGGCCGGATGCATGCGTAGAGGTCGAGCTCCTTGCGCAACAGCACGTTGATCGAGCGAAAGCCCGAGCCGACCGGCGTCGTCGTCGGCCCCTTCAGCCCCACGCCGGTGCGCTTCAACGATGCGAGCGTGACATCCGGGAACGGGTCGCCGTGCTTGCAAAACTCGTCGATCCCGGCCTCGCGGCGATCCCAGTTGAAGGCGACCCCCGTCGCCTCGAGGACGCGCCGCGCGGCCTCGGTCAGCTCGGGGCCGGTGCCGTCTCCGGGGATGAAGGTCACGTCGTACGCCATGCGGGGCGTCGGCGACCTGCTCGGCGAGGAACTCTTCGAGCGCGGCGCGGCGCATGACGGCGGCGTCGAGCACCTCGCCGGCGAGCACCGCGAAGCGCTCGCTCAGCACGCTGACGGCGCCGCCGGGCGCGACGTGCTCGATCCGGACCGCGCGCTGCGCGTCGACCGTCACGGAGCGCTCGGTGCAGCGAAAATCGCCGCCGGACATCGTCGCGACGTGCGATCTGGAGTCCGGCGACCATGCGCCCATGGAGTGCGGGTGCTTGCGCGCGAAGGCCTTGACGGACGCGGGCGCGCGCCGGTCGGAGTTGCCCTCGCGCAGGACCGGGTTGACCGCGCTGCCCTTGACGGCGTCGTACCGCGCCCGCGCGGGATCCGCCGGATCCTCGGGATAGTCGGGGATCGCGTAGCCCTTGTCCTGAAGCTCGGAGATCGCCGCCCGCAGCTGCGGCAGCGAGGCGCTGATGTTCGGCAGCTTGACGATGTTGGCCTCCGGCGTCCTGGCGAGCTCGCCCAGCTCGGCGAGCGCGTCGGGCACCCGCTGCTCGGGCTCC
>DATMJM010000462.1:0-2669 GCA_035553935.1 Solirubrobacteraceae bacterium | reverse complement strand
GCCGCGGGCACCGACGCAGCCGCGACCACGCGGGGCCAGCGGCGACGGTCGCACCGCAGCCAGCGGTTGACGGCGCCCGAGACGTCATCGAGGCGCCGATGCAGCGACGCAGGCCAGGGGCCGTCGGGCCCCCGCCGGCGGTAGGTGGCAGGGCGGGTCGCCATCGCGGCAGCCTGCCACAGCGCACCGTGGCTCGCCTACGCGAGCGCGTCCGCGGCGGCGTCGAGCACGCGATCGTCCTCGAACGGCTTGACGGGCGAAGTCCTTCGCGCCGACCTTGATCGCCGCGAGCACCTTGCTCTCCGGACCCTGCGCGGAGCACATGATCCACCCGCGCGCAGGGGTCCAGCGCGATGATCTCCTTCAGCTCGGGCTGCAGCTCCCGGTAGCGCGTCACTGACGACGGGTGCGTGCCGTTCACCCTCCTTTCGGTGGTGCGGCCTCGAACGCCACCGTGTCGATGCTGACGGCCCATTCGCCGCCGTCGAGGGTCACCAGGCGCCCGGTTGCGAAGCGCCGTCCATTGACGTACAGCTCGATCGGGTCCTCGAGCTCGCGATCGAGCTCGACGACCGCGCCGGGCGCGAGCGTGACGGCGCGCCGGATCGTCACGTTCGCGCGCCCCAGCTCCGCCGCGACGCGCACGGCGATCCCGCCGAGCAGGTGCGGGCCGACGGCGGCAGGCTCGCGCGACCCGTGCGTGCCGCCCTGCGCGACCTTCTCGACGCCTGAGAACTCGGCGTCGAGGTCGTCGAGCGCGCGCGTCATCCGCACGACGAACGCGTGCGGGACGAGCTGGACGAGGCGGCAGGCGTGGCCGAGCAGGTCGATCGAGACCGAGACGACGGACGTCGCGCCGTCCTGCTGCACGCGAGCTTCGGCGGCCGTCGCGATCACGCGCGTCGCGGGCGCCGCGATCTCGACCTGCTGCCCGAGCACGGTGCTCGCCGCCGCGGCGGCGGCGGCCATCATCTGGTTGGCGACCTCGCCGGCGGCGGCGAGCTCGAGCTCCGTGAGCTCGCTGTGCGGGTCTGCGTCGGCGGCGGCCGGATCGACGCCCATCATCGCAGCGGCAAGTGCGCGCGCGGCGGGCAGCGGCATGAGGAAGAGGTTGCCGCCGGTGACGCCGTCCACGTAGGACACGTCTGCGACGACCGCGGGCAGCGGGACGCCGGCGAGCGGATCCTCCTCGCTCTCGAGCACGACCGGAGCGCGTGTCGCGACGGCCTCCGGGCAGTACGCCTCGAGCGTGCCGGCGACGGCGGCGCCGGTCGACTCGCCGATGCGGACGAGCGCCTCGTCGGATGTCATCCGTCCTCCTCCGCCTGACTGAGGACACCCACCGCGCGGCGGCGGCCGTTGCGCCCGAGCTTGGCGCGATGCAGCGCGACGGCGTCGGCGTAGAGCGTCACCGCGCCCTCCTCGGCGCCACCGTCGAGGCGCAGGATGTCGCCCGGCCGCAGCGCCAGCACCTGCGCGAGCGGCAACTCGGCCGACCCGACCTCGGCGCGCAGCTGCACGACGACCTCCCCCATCGCATCGCTGACGGCCGCGGCCGCGCCGGCGGCGATCTCCGCATCCTGCTCGCCGGCCGTGATCGTCTGCAGCACCGGCTCGATCGCGCGGTGCGGGATGAGCAGGACCATCGTCGACGACACGCGCCCCACCTTGAACTCGAACGTCATCGCGAGCGTCGGCTCGCTGAGCGGAGCGAGCTGCAGCGGCGCGCGCTCGGTCTCGAGCCCGAGCAGGCCGAACCGCAGCTCGGCGAGATCGGCGAACGAGATCGACAGCTCGTCGAGCAGCGTCTGGAGGATCCGCTTGACGAGCGCACGGTCGACGTCGGTCAGCGCGCGCTCGGCCGGCTGCTCCCCCGTCTGCCCGCCGAGCACGTGGTCGACCAGGCCGAGCAGCAGCGTCAGCTCGGCGGTGACGAGCATCCGCCCGTCGATCGGCGCGACGTCGACGACGCCGGAGATCGACGGCTGCCGGACCTCGTCGAGCGCGTTGGCCCACGTCAGCTGCGCGGTGTCGATGAGCTCGGCGGAGATCGGCGTGCGCAGCTCCGCGGACATCCGCGTCGACACGCTGCGGCAGAAGTTCTCGTGCGCGCGCTCGAGGCGCCGCTGCTGGTCTGTCGTGAACTTCGACGGCCGCGTGAAGTCGATCCTGCGCACGCGCCGCCGGCGCGGCGGCGCGGCGCTCGCCGCCGCGTCGGGCAGCTGGCCGTCCTTCGCCGCCGCGACGAGCGCCGCGACCTGGTCTTCTGACAGGACTCCCGAGCGCGCGTTCATGCCGCCACCGCCAGGCTGCCGTAGAGGGGCGAGCGGGCCTCCGGCCGGTGGCGGCGGCACAGCGCCAGCGCCTCGTCGCCGTCGGCGGCCTCGCCGACGACGGTCGGGCCGGCCGTCTGCAGCGCGTGGCGCGGGAGGCGGCGCATGAAGCACGAGTCGTCGGCGATGACGACCCGCGGCGGCGTGAGGAGCGAGGAGGCCACTGCGAAGGACGGCGGCTGCGGTTGCTCTACGCGGCCTGGCCGGCGAGCTCGTCGCTCGCCTTGGCGGACTTGCCCGACCGGCGGGTGCTCTTGGCGGCGGCGGGCGTCGGCGCAGGCTGGTGACGCCCTTCACCCGCTGGGGTTCGGGAGGCCACGCCGCGCGGCTCGGTGG
>DATMJM010000461.1:0-9813 GCA_035553935.1 Solirubrobacteraceae bacterium | reverse complement strand
TCCGACACCGAGGCGACCGCCACGCTGACGGTCTTCGGCCTCACGGACAAGGAGACGCGCGACATCCGCCATGGGATGAAGCTCGAGAAGAAGGGCACGAAGTGGGCGGTGATCGGCGACGCGCACTCGCAGCGCTGCCAGAAGGGGTACGGCAGCCAGGACTTCTCGAACGCCCGCTGCGCGCGGGCCCCCGGCGAGGGCACGTAGCGCGCGGTCGCGCCCGACCGCGGGCGGCCGCGCCGCCGTCAGAGGAACAGGTCCTCCGCCCGGTCGCGGACGAGCGCCGCGGCGCCCGGCCCGTCGCCCTCGGTGACGTGGCGCTCGAGGCCGCGCACGAGCACGGCGGGCTCGCGCGTGTCCTTGCCGCGGGTGAGGTCGGCCGCGGATGCCGCCTCGTCGGCGATCGCGATCACCGTCGCCTCCAGCGGCCGCCCCGCGCCGTCGGCGCGGCCGCGCCAGTCTTCGACGACCGCGAGCCCGGCGATCCCGATTGCGATGTCGCACTGGCCGACGCGCCAGGCGCGCCCGAACGAGTCGGCGACGACGATCGCAGGCGCCACCCCGGCCAGCGCGCGTAGCCGGGCGCGCAGCGCGCGCGCCGATGCGTCGGGATCCTCGGGCAGCAGCACGACCTCTCCCGCCGCGCCCGCGTTCGACGCGTCGACGCCCGCGTTCGCGCAGACGAACCCGTGCCGCGTGCGACAGATCAGGACGCCGCGGCGCGAGCGCACGATCTCGCTGCTCTCGCGCAGGATCAGCTCGACGAGGCGCGGGTCCTTGCCGTGCGCGGCGGCGAGCACGGCCGCACGCTCGCCGGGCTCGACGTCGGCGAGCGCTACCGTGCGGCCCTCGGCCTTCGAGACGACCTTGTGCGAGACGACGAGCACGTCGCCGTCGGCCAGCATCCCCGCCGCGGCGAGCAGCAGCTCCGCGAGGTCGTCGCCCGCGCGCACCTCTGGCATATCCGGCAGCGCGGCGGCGACCAGCACCGGCGCCTTAGCCCGCTTGCGAGCGGCCGCGGCCGGCGAGGCGGCTGAGCATGCCGCGCGTGTGCGCCGCACCCCCGCGGTGCTCGGCGAGCAGCCGGCGCAGCGCCTCGAGGTCGTCGATCGTGTCGACGTCGATCAGCAGCGAGGGGATCTGCTCGAGGTGGCACGGCACCCCCGCGGCGGCGGCGGCCTGCTCGTGGCGGACGCGGCTGTCCTCGCCGAAGGCGGGCTCGATGACGTCGGGCGGGACGAGCACGAGCGCGTTCGTGCCGCTGCCGTGCCGGTCGGGGACGATCGTCACCGACCTTCCGAGCTGCGGCCGGTCGAGCAGCTCGGCGAGCTGGACGGGGTCGAGCGCCGGGCAGTCGCCGGGCACGAGCAGCACGCGTGTGGCGCCCTGCTCGATGGCGTGGGCGATGCCGATCAGCGCAGCGGCGCTCTGGCCCTGCGCGGAGTCGTCGGACAGCACGGTCACGCCGTAGCCGTGGCCGATCGCCTCGGCGGCCGGCTCGGACGTGATGATCAGCACCTGGTCGATCGCCTTCGTGCGCCGCAGCGCCATGATCACGTCGGTGACCATGGACTCGGCGAGCGCGCGTCGCGTCCCGGCGGACAGGTCGTCGAGGCGCGCCTTGGCGGTGGCGAATCGCTTGACCGGCAGGATCGCGTAGGTGCGCGATGCCTCGGCGGGCGCCGGGCTCATCGCGCCAGCCCCTCGGCGAAGGCCAGCGTCTGCTCGGCGACGCGCCGCCGGCTCGCGGCGTCGCTCATGAGAGTGTCCGTCTGCAGCACGGGCAGCCCGTCGACCGGCTCGTCGGCGACCAGGCCGTCGATCAGCCCTTCGTAGCAGGCGGCGATCGCGTCGGTGCTCGCGTCACGGCCGGCCCAGCGCATGAACGCCTCCGTCGGCCCTTTGAGCACGCCGCCGGCGACGATCGGCGAGACGGCGACGATCGGGGCGGGGCTGTCGATCAGTGACTGGCGCATCCCGGGGACCGTCAGTATCGGGCCAATCGAGATGACGGGGTTCGACGGGCCGATGACGATCGCGCGCGCGGCGGCGATCTCGGCGAGCACCTCGGCGGTCGGCAGCGCCTCGCGGGCCCCGCGCAGCTGCGTGTCCTGCACCGGGCCCTCGCCGCCGGCGCGGATCATGAACTCCTGAAACGGGGCCCATCTGCCGCCCGCCTGCACCCACGTCCGCACCGGCTCGTCGCTCATCGGCAGCACCCGCGCGGCTACGCCCAGCGCGGAGGCCAGCTCGGCGGCGGTCTCCGTCAGCCGCGCGCCCGCGGCGAGCCGCCGCGCGCGCTCGATGCCGATCGCTAGATCGCGGTCGCCGAGCGCGAACCAGGTCTCGGCGCCGATCTCGCGCAGGCCCTCCATCACCGCGAACGTGTCGTCGTGCAGGCCCCAGCCGCGCTCGTGGATGCGGTCGGCGAGCCAGAACGTGACGAGGTCCGGGTCAGGGCTGACGTAGGCGCCGTAGATCTCGATGTCGTCGGCGGTGTTGGCGACGACCGTCAGCGCGTCGCCGACGACTCCGAGCATCCCGCGCGCGAGCTTCGCCCCGCCCGTGCCGCCGGCGAGGACCACCACGCGGTCGCCCATCAGCCGGCCGGCCACAGCTCGCCCGGCAGGCGCGTGAGGCGCACGCCCGCATGCGTCCTGTAGCGGGCGTTGACGGAGATCAGCAGGGCCGTCATCGACTCGGTCACGCGCGCCATCTCCAGGCGCCCGCAGTCCACGCAGCGCAGCCCCTCGATCGCGCCGATGAGCGCGGCCACACGGCGCTTGTCCGCGCGCCGGTCGCCGCACAGCAGCACGTCCTCGTCGAGCGCGTGGCCGAGGTCGCGCAGCACCACCGCGCTGACTGTGTGCAGCGCGCTGACGACGTTCACGCCGTCGGGCACCATCTCCTGCGCCTGCTCGGCGGCCGATCCCTGCCAGACGCCGAGCATCCGCGTCGCCCGGCCGCCGGCCGCCGCCGCGAGCGGCACGGTCGCGTCGACGAGGAGCTGGCCTGGGCGCAGCACGTCGCGCAGGTTGCTGAGCGTCTCGGACTGGTTGCGGAACGGAACGCAGACGACGACGATCTCGTTGCGCGTGGCTGCGACATCGTTCGGCAGGCCCGCCACGAGGCTGTCGCGAACCGCTTCGCGTACGCGGATCGCCGCCTGCTCGGCGCGCTCGGCGTCGCGCGAGCCGATCGTCACGGCGCACCCCGCGCGCGCGAGCCGCACTGCGAGGCCGAAGCCCAGCGCGCCGGAGGCGCCAATGATGGAGACCGGCTCGGGCACGGCGCAGCGAGGATATCCGGCGGCGCGCGCCGGCCGGCCGCGGCCGTGTTCAGCGTCCGCGAAACTCCGGCGCGCGGCGCTCGGCGAGCGCCTGTGCGCCCTCGCGGAAGTCCTCGCTCGTCGCGCACAGCTCCTGGGCGGCGATCTCCTGCTCGAGTGTGCCGGCGAGATTGGGATGGGCCGCGGAGTTCAGCACGCCCTTGGCCAGGCCGATGGCGAGCGGAGCGCAGGCGAGCAGCTCGGCGGCGAGCCGCTCGCTGGCGCCGTCGAGCTCGTCGGCCGGGGCGACCCGGTTGGCGAGCCCGATCCGCTCGGCCTCCGTGCCGTCGACGACCTTCGACGCCATGATCAGCTCCTTCGCGCGGCCGAGGCCGACGAGCGCCGGCAGCCGCGAGCAGCCGCCGACGTCCGGAATCAGCCCGACGCGCGTCTCGACGACGCCGATCACGGCCTCGGTGGCCATGACGCGCATGTCGCAGGCGAGCGCGAGCTCCGCAGCTCCTCCAAGGCACGCGCCGTGGATCTGCGCGATCGTCGGCTTGGCCATGTCCTCGCAGAGGTTCCAGATCGCGAGGATCGCGGTTCGCCAGTCGCGCAGCCGCGCCGGATCGGTCGCCAGCGCGCCGAGGTCCGCGCTGTCCATGCCGCTGGAGAACATCGCCCCGGCGCCGCGCAGGACGACGACCCGCGCGGCGGGCTCGGCCGCGGCGCCGGCCAGCGCCTCGCCGAGCTCGTGGACGACGGCCGTACTGAGCGCGTTGCGCTTCTCGGGGCGGTTGAGCACGACGTGGCGGACCGCCCCGCGATCCTCGACGAGGACGAGGGACATGACCACTACTCTAGGCGGGCAGATGGGCACCCCGACAGCCACCGAGCGCCGCGAGCTGGCCTTCGCCGGTGTCGTCAAGCAGGCCGAGCTCGTACGCGGCGGCGCCGTCACTCCGCGCGAGCTCGTCGAGACGGCGCTCGAGCGCATCGCGGAGATCGACCCGAAGCTCAACGCGTTTCGCAAGGTCTTCGCCGAGCAGGCGCTCGCAGAGGCCGACGCCGCGGCCGGCAGGATCGGCGCCGCGGACGAGCAGCCGCTGCTCGGCGTCCCGATCGCCGTCAAGGACGACATGCCGTTCGGCGGCGAACCGAGGGTCTGCGGCTCCAGCGCCTATGGCGATCCCGAGCCGGAGGACGCCGCCTTCATCGCCCGGCTGCGGGCGGCCGGCGCGATCGTCGTCGGCATCACGCGCACGCCCGAGCTCGCCGCCCAGTGCTTCACCGAGACCCTGGCCGGAGGCATCACGCGCAACCCGTGGGACCTGCAGCGCACGCCCGGCGGCTCGAGCGGGGGAGCGGCAGCGGCGGTCGCAGCGGCGCTTGTGCCCGCGTCGACGGCGTCCGACGGCGCCGGATCGATCCGCGCGCCAGCCGCGTCCTGCGCTCTGTTCGGGCTGAAGACCACGCGCGGGCTCGTGCCGACGGCGCCTGCCGACGAGGTCTTCGGCGGCCTGTCGGTGTATGGCTTCCTCACGCGCGGCGTCGACGACGCGGCGCTCCTGTACGAGGTCGTCACGGGCAGGCCATTCGTCGCGGCCGCGCAGACGGACCCGCGGCCGCTGCGGATCGCGCTGTCGCTGCGCATCCCTGCCGGCAGCACCGCGCGGCTGCACCCCGACTGGCGCCGCGCGACCGAGGAGACGGCGGAGCTGCTGCGCGCGCTCGGCCACGAGGTCGTCGAACGCGAGCCGCCGATCGGGCGGGTCGGGCTGAACACGCTCGCCCGCTTCCTGTCGAGCGTCGCCGACGAAGCGGACGCGGTCGCCCATCCCGAGCGCCTGGAGCGGCGTACCCGCAACCTCGCCGCGATCGGCCGCCGCGTCCGGCGCGCGGGCGCGCGCGCACGCCGCAGCGAGCCCAGGGACGCCGCGCGCATCAACGCGATCTTCGACGACGTCGACGTCGTGCTGGGACCGACGCTGGCGAAGGCGCCGCTGCCGATCGGCCGCTACGAGGGCCGCGGCGCCATGTACACGCTCAACGGATCGCTGCGCTGGATGCCGTTCAACGGCGTGTGGAACCACCTCGGCAACCCCGCCGCCGCCGTGCCCGCGTCGAAGCCGGCGGGCACGGCGGCTTCGACGCGGGCGGCATGCCGCTGTCGGTCCAGCTCGTCGGGCGCCCGGACGGCGACGCGACGCTCTTCTCGCTCGCGCACCAGCTCGAGGTCGCGCGGCCCTGGGCCGACGCGCGACCGCCGGTGTCTTGAGCGGCGCGGCGCAGCTGCGCGCGCTCGCCGAGGAGGCCGCGCGCGCCGCGGGCGGTCTGCTGCGCGAGCGCTTCGAGGCCGGCGGCGAGCGCGCGACCGGCTCGAAGTCGACCCACACCGACCTCGTCTCGGAGGCCGACCTCGCGGCCGAGCACGCGATCCGCGAGATCATCGCGGGCGCCCGGCCGGACGACGCGATCCTCGGCGAGGAGGGCGGCGAGACGCGGGAGGGCTCGGCCCTGCGCTGGATCGTCGATCCACTCGACGGGACGGTGAACTTCCTGTTCGGCGTGCCGCAGTGGTGCGTCAGCGTGGCGGTGCACGACGACGAGGGCGCGCTCGCTGGCGTCGTGTTCGACCCGCTGCGCGACGAGCTGTTCGCCGCAGCGCGCGGCGGCGGACCGCCGGCGGTCAACGGCGAACGTGTCCGCGGCTCGGCGCAGGACCGGCTCGACACGGCGCTGGTCGCCACCGGCTTCGCCTACGACGCCGCCGTACGCGAGCTGCAGGCGGCGGTCGTCGCCGAGCTGCTGCCGCGGGTGCGCGACGTCCGGCGGATGGGCAGCGCCGCGCTCGACCTCGCCTGGACGGCGGCCGGCCGCTACGACGCGTTCTACGAGCGCGGCATCCAGATCTGGGACATCGCCGCCGGCACGTTGCTCTGCGAGGCCGCGGGCCTCGAGGTGCGCCCGCTCGAGGCACGCGACGGCGCCCCGGAGGGGCTGGTGGTCGCGCCCGCCGGGCTGCTCGGAACCCTGACCGAGATCGTCGGCTGACGCACGTCAGGCGGGCTGCGAGCCGGCATCGTCGCCGGCGGCCGTCATGTGCTCGAGCACCTTGTTGCACTGCAGGCTCGGCGAGAAGTCGACGTACTCGCAATCCTCGAGGGCTTCCGGCAGGTGGCCGGGCGCCCAGAAGAACGCGTCGCCCGCGCGGTAGGTGTAGTCGCCCTCGCTCGTGCGCATCCGCAGGCTGCCGCTCAGCATGTATCCCCAGTGCGGGCAGGGGCAGAAGTTGTAGGGCAGGCCCTTCAAGAGGGGTCTCAGGTCCGTTCCCGCGGCCATCCGTACGAACGTGACGCTCTGATCGCCTCCAATCGCCGTGGAGCGCACTTCGATGCCGTCGCCCTCGACCGTGGGCGGCACGTCGTCGCGGCGGATGGATCTCATGGATCTCCTCGTGTTCGGCTCGGGTGCACGGCGTCTGCGCGTGCCGGGGCCGAGACTATGCCGCGCTGAGTACCCGGGGTGGGATTCGAACCCACAATCCCGTGAGGGCAATCGGTTTTGAGCCGATCCTGTATTCCAGTTCCAGCACCCGGGCGCGAGCCCCGATTGTAGGGTCAGCGCGTCTGCGCGACGTATGGCTGCATGCCGTCGCTTCGACGCTCGACCTCGACGTTCCACTTCTGCGAGAAGCCGCGCGCGGCGGCGGCGATCAGCAGGACCTGCAGTGGGATGAGCGCGAGCGTCAGCAGGCCGACGATGCTCTCGTCGAGCAGCGGGTCCGCGAGCCCCGGCTTGTCGCGATCGAACCACTGCGGGCCGCTGATCGCGCAGAAGATCAGCAGGATGATCGCGAACGAGGCCGCGACCGGCAGCAGGCCGCTGCGCCAGCGCGCGATGTAGAACGCGAGCAGCAGGTAGATGACGATGAAGGCGACCTGCACGGACTTCGCGCCTTGGATCTTCGCCCACCCGCCCGCGCTGGCGAGCACGAGCAGCGCTGCGCTGAGCACCAGCAGCCCGACCACGAGCGCCCGCGTCGTCTGCGACTCGGGCTTGTCACGATTGGGGTGCTCGATGATGACGTCGCCCTCGGCCACCGCGGCCAACATACAATCCTCACCAGCCGGCAGCAGCCAGCGCGGGCGTGGTGGAATCGGTAGACACGCCGGCTTTAGGTGCCGGTGGCGCAAGCCATGGGGGTTCAAGTCCCTCCGCCCGCATTGCCGCTGACGGACGTCCAGGAGGCACCGATGCCATGACCCGCGAGCGCACAACCCGTCAGGAGGACGCTTGATCTTCCGCCAGATCATCCACGACGACCTCGGCTGCGCCTCCTACCTCATCGGCGACGAGGACGCCGGCGTCGCCGCCGTGGTCGACCCGAAGCTCGACATCGAGGACTACCTCGCGCTCGCGCGCTACATGGGCGTGCGCATCGAGCATGTCCTCGAGACCCACAACCACGCCGACCACGTCTCCGGCCACGGCCGGCTGGCGGCCGCCACCGGCGCCGCGATCCACATCAACCGCCTGGCCGAGCCCGACTACGACCACGAGCCCTTCGACGACGGCTGGGAGCTCGAGCTCGGCAGCGTGGTCGTGCGCGCGCTGCACACGCCCGGCCACCGTCCGGAGCACACCGCCTTCGCGCTCATCGACACCGGGCGCGGACCGGAGCCGTGGGCCGTGCTCAGCGGCGACACGCTGTTCGTCGGCGACATCGCCCGTCCCGATCTCGCCGTCGACAAGGCCGAGGGCGCCCGCGGCATCTTCCGTTCCCTACAGGACAAGCTGCTCGCGCTGCCCGGCGAGTGCGAGGTCTGGCCCGGGCACCTCGGCGGATCGCTCTGCGGCGGCCCCGGGATGGACATGAAGGTCTCCTCGACGATCGCCTACGAGCGCTCGCACAACGAGCTGCTGCGGCTGGCCGACGAGGAGGCGTTCGTGCAGCTGACGACGTCCGCGCTCGGACCGCAGCCGCCGAACTTCAAGGCCATCGTGGCGCTCAACCGCGGGCCGCTGCACAGCCACCGGGCCGACGCGGAGCCGCTCACGCCGCGCCAGGTCGAAGTCAAGCGCGACGAGGGAGCGCTGCTCGTCGACGTCCGCACCGACCTGCAGTTCGACGACGCGCACATCCCGGGCGCTGTCTGCAATCCCGCAGTCCGTGCCGGCTTCGGAACGAAGCTCGCCTGGATCGCCGACCGCGAGCAGGAGGTCGTCTTCCTCGGTCGCGACGGCGAGGACGCCCTGCACGCGGCCGGCCTCGCCGCGTCGGTCGGCATCACGAACATCGCCGGCTACCTCGACGGCGGCATGACGAGCTGGCGCGAGGAGAAGCGCCCGACCGAGTCGGTCGAGCGGATCGACGTCGCCGCGTTGCACGAGCGCGCCGGCGACGTGCAGGTGGTCGACGTGCGCGAGCGCAGCGAATGGGACCAGGGCCACATCCCCGGCTCCGTCCATGCGCCCTACCACGACCTCCACACTGTGCCGGAGGGCGTCGACCTCGCGCAGCCGGTCGCCGCCATCTGCTCGTCGGGCCAGCGCAGCGCGGTCGCCGCCTCGCTGCTGCTGCGACGGGGGGCCGAGCACGTGATCCACGTTGCCGACGGCGGCGTCGGTACGTGGCAGCGGCAGGGTTGGCCGATCGAGTAGCGGCGGGTCAGTCGAGCAGGCCGATCCGCGTCGCCATGATCGCGTCGGCGCGAGATCGCGTGGCAGGCGCGTTCGCACCCGGACGGCGACTCCCGGCAGCAGGCCCGCCGCTGCGCCGATGTCCGGCGCGGGGGTGAACGTCACGTCCTCGTCGAGGGAGCGGCCGGCGTCGTGGTTCGGCGCACGCGATCGCTCAGCCGGTGGTGAAGGCGACCGCCGTCCGCCACGGATCGCGCACGAGGAAGCCGCCGTCGCGGTCGTCCGCCTCGAGGCCGGCCGCGGCTATCCGCGCGCGCACCGCCTCGACCTCGTCGCGGGAGTCGAGCACGACCGTCCACTCGCGCAGGCCTGCGGTGTTCGGCGGCAGCGGCTCAACGGCGCGGCCGAGCCACACGTTGAAGCCGAGGTGATGGTGATAGCCGCCGGCCGAGACGAACGCCGCGCTGCCGAGGTTGGCCATGACCTCGAAGCCGAGCACGTCGCGGTAGAACGCGAGCGCCCGCTCGATGTCGCCGACGTGCAGGTGCACGTGGCCCATCACGAGGCCGGGGCTCGCCTGCTCGCGAGGCTCCTCGCGCTGGACCTCGCGCATGAGGTCCTTCATGTCGAGCGCGATCGTGAACATCTCGACGCGCTCGTCCGGGTGACGCGGCGGCGGCCACGCCTCCCGCGGGCGGTCGGCGTAGAGCTCGATCCCGTTGTCGTCGGGATCCCGCAGGTAGAGGGCGACCGACACCCCGTGGTCGGACGCGCCGTCGAGCGGGACGCCGTGCTCGAGCAGCCGCTTCAGCGCCCTCGCCAGCGCCTGCCGGTCGGGGTAGCGGATCGCGACGTGGAAGAGGCCCGTGCTGCCGCGCGGGGGCGGCGAGCCGCCGCGCGGC
>DATMJM010000460.1:0-3228 GCA_035553935.1 Solirubrobacteraceae bacterium | reverse complement strand
TGCTGGGCGGCCTGCTCGGCGCCGAGCCTCGCGCACAGGTCGACGACGTCATCGCGTACCTGCGCACGATGGAATCGGCGATCGTCGCGGCGCTCGCCGGCGCCGGCATCGCCGGGCACGCGCGGCCCGACGAAGGTCCCGACTTCACCGGTGTCTGGACCGCCGACCAGCGCAAGATCGCGTCGATCGGCGTGCACGTCGCGCGCGGGGTGACGACGCACGGCTTCGCGGTCAACGTCTCCAACGACCTGGCGCCGTTCGGCTGGGTCGTTGCGTGCGGACTCGACGGGGTGCGGATGACGTCGATCGCCGAGGAGCTGCGGCCCGCCGGGCGCGAGGCACCGGCCCTCGACGAGTTCCGCGCGGGCATGGCGGCACGCTTCGCCGAGTCGTTCGGGCTGACCCCGACGCAGGTGAGCCTCGACAGGGTCGACGCTGCCGCCGCGGCGGCATGACTCGCCTCGGAGCGGCCGTCCGCGCGCGCACCGCGACCGTGCGCCATCGCGGCAGCGCGGTCCGCTGCCCGCTGTGCGCGCACGGCTTCGACCGCTTCAAGGACGACTGGAACCGCCCGAACGCGCTGTGCTGGCGCTGCGGGTCGCACGAGCGCCACCGGGCACAGTGGCTGCTGCTCGATCGGCTGCGCCCGCAGCTGCTCGCCGAGGCGCGCTCGCTGCTGCACTTCTCGCCCGAGTGGTGCCTGCGCCGGCAGCTCGAGGCCCGTTCGCATCTGCGCTACGTCACGACCGACCTCGACCCGGCGCAGGACGTCGACCTGCGCCTCGACGTCACGGCCCTCGACCTGCCCGACGGCGCCTTCGATGCCGTCATCTGCTCGCACGTGCTCGAGCACGTCTTCGACGACGGCGCCGCCATGCGCGAGCTGCGCCGGGTCACCGCGCCCGGCGGCTGGTGCCTCGTGATGGTGCCGCTGGACCTCGCTCGCGAGATGACGTACGAGGACGAGGCGATCACGGCGCCGGGGGACCGCCGGCGGGAGTTCCTGCAGGCCGACCACGTCCGGCTCTACGCGCCGGACATCGCCGACCGGTTGCGCGCGGCCGGGTTCGGCGTCGAGGTCGTCGACCTGTGCGCGAGGCTCGGCGCCGAGCAGGCCGCCCAGCACGCCCTGCTCGCGTCGGACCTGATCTTCCTGTGCCGGGCAGGCTGAGCGCTACCCTCGAAGACGCGATGGCCACCGAGCAACGCAGGCTCTCCACACGCTCCCGCGCGAACCCCGGCGGGATGGACGTCCTCAGCGTGCTCGGTCCGGACGTGCGGCCGATGCGCGAGCGCAAGCCCCCGTGGTTCAAGGTGCCGGCGCCCGGCGGCGAGCGCTACCGCGAGCTGACGCAGCTCATCGCCGACGAGAACCTGCACACCGTCTGCCAGGAGGCCGCCTGCCCGAACGTCGGCGAGTGCTGGCAGCGCGGCACGGCTACGTTCATGATCCTCGGCGACACGTGCACGCGGCGCTGCGGCTTTTGCAACGTCCGTACGGGCAAGCCGACCTGGAACGACCCGCTCGAACCCGCTCGCGTGGCCCGCTCGATCGCCAAGATGGGCCTGCGCCACGCCGTCATCACCTCGGTCGACCGCGACGACCTCCCGGACTACGGCGCGAGCGCCTTCGTCGGCGTCATCCGCCAGGTCCGCCGCCAGGCGCCGAGCTGCAAGGTCGAGGTCCTCACGCCCGACTTCCGCGGGCAGGAGATGCCGCTGGCGAAGGTCATCGCCGAGCGCCCGGACGTGTTCAACCACAACGTCGAGGTCGTCCCGCGCCTGTATCCCGTCGCGCGCCGCGGCTCGCGCTTCGAGCGCTCCTGCCGCGTGCTGCGCAACGCCAAGGACATGGGCGGCGACGATGTGACGACGAAGTCGGGCCTGATGGTCGGCCTCGGCGAGACGCACGACGAGATGGTCGAGGCCTTCACGATCCTGCGCGAGCACGGCGTGCAGGTGCTGACGGTCGGGCAGTACCTGCGGCCGACGGAGCGCCACCTGCCGGTGGTGCGCTACTGGCACCCCGAGGAGTTCGAGGCGCTCGAGCAGGCAGCGTACGCGCTCGGCTTCGACCACATCGCTGCCGGGCCGCTCGTGCGCTCCAGCTACCACGCCGACCAGCACATTCCGCAGGACGAGCCGGGCAGCGGCCCGCTCGCCGCACTCCGCGCTTGACTTCAGATACCGTTGGTATCAGGATACTGCTGGTACGCGGGCTGATCGGGCGGCTCGCACGTGGAGAGGAGATCGGGTGCCGGCCAAGGTCAAGCTGTATGGCTTCACGGGGTCCAACGCGGTCTACACCGGTCGGCTCCTGCTCGAGCACAAGGGCATCGACTACAAGTTCGTGCAGCTGCCGCCGGCTGCGCACGCGCTCATCCTGCTGGCGCGCGGCTTCGAGACCACCGGCGTGCCGGCGCTCAAGATCGAGGGCCGCCGCGTGCAGGGCACGCGCTGGATCGCGCGGGCGCTCGACGAGCTGTATCCCGACAAGCCGCTGTTCCCGGCGGAGCCGCAGGCGCGACGGGCCGTCGAGCACGCCGAGCGCTGGGGTGAGGAGCTGCAGAACGCGACGCGGCGCATCTTCTACTGCGCCAGCCGGCTCGACCGCAAGGCGTTCATGAGCGTCCTCGGCGCCGGCCGCGGGCCGCTCCGGCGATCGATGATCCGCCTGTTCGCACCGGTGATCATGAAGCTCGCGACAGGCGTGCACCGCGCGACCGACCATGCCGGACGCGAGGACATCGAGCTGCTGCCCGAGCGCCTGGACCAGATCGACGCCTGGATCGCCGACGGCCTGCTCGACGGCCCCGAGCTCAACGCTGCGGACTTCCAGATCGCCGTCAACGTCTCGGCGATGATGCTCTCCGCCGACCTCGCGCCGTTCATCGAAGGCCGTCCCGCGGCGGCGCTCGCGCGGCGCGTCGCGCCCGACTACGCAGGCCACCTCGGTGCCGTCATGCCGGACGAGTGGCTTGCGCCGCTGCGCCTCCACGCGTCGGGCGGCGGCGCCGGGGGAGCGCCCGACGTCGCGATGGTCACGCGTGAGCCGTCGCGATGACGGCAAGCCGGTGTCGATGAAGCGCCTGACGCGGGCGCAGCGCAGCGCCCACACCCGCCGCGACCTGCTCGAGGCCGCGGAGCGGCGCTTCTTCGTGCATGGCTACCACGGCACGACGCTCGACGACATCGCCGACGAGGCCGGCTACACGAAGGGCGCGGTTT
>DATMJM010000459.1:0-9541 GCA_035553935.1 Solirubrobacteraceae bacterium | reverse complement strand
GCTGGTTCGGCGTGGAGCTGACCGCCGACAACGGGCGCGCGCTGCTCGTCCCGGCGGGGCTGGCGCACGGCTTCCAGACGCTCGCCGACGCCAGCGAGATCCTCTACGCGATGGACGTGCCGTACGTCGGCGAGCCCGGCCGCAGGTCGACGGCGACGTCGAAGATCGCGCCCCGCGTGCAGCGCACGAGCTTGGACTCCCCGTGCGGCTCGCGCTGGTAGTGCAGGCCGCGCAGCGTGCCGGCGCGCGCGTTGAACGACGTGCTCATCTGCACGACGGGCGGCAGCTGCTCGGCGTCGTAGGTGCGGGCGAAGAACCCGCGCTCGTCGGCGAGCCGCTCCTGCTCGACGAGCAGCACCCCGTCCAGCGGCGTCGGCACGAACCTCATCCGACGAGCCGCAGCTCCGGCGACCGTGCGGCGAAGCGCCCGCCCCACTGCGCGACGTAGGACAGCTGCGCCATGACCTCGTCCTTGATGTTCCAGGGCAGGATCAGCACGACGTCGGGCCGCCGCTCGCGGATCGCCTCGGGCGCCAGGATCGGGATGTGCGTGCCCGGCAGGACGTGGCGCTGCTTGTGCGGGTTGGCGTCGCACACGAAGTCGATGAAGTCGCGTCCGACGCCGCAGAAGTTCAGCAGCGTGTTGCCCTTGGCGGCCGCGCCGTAGCCCGCGATCGCGTTGCCGGCGCGCTTGAGGCCGATGAGGAACTCGAGGATCTGGAGCTTGTCCTCGACGACGCGCGCGCCGTAGTCGCGGTAGGTCCGCACGTCCTCCAGCCCCGCGGCGCGCTCGCGCTCGAGCAGCTCGACCGCCGCGCCGCTGGGCTCGCGCGGGTCGTCGTCGTGGCAGCCGAAGATCCGCAGCGAGCCGCCGTGCGTCGGGATCTCCTCGACGTCGAAGAGGCGCAGCCCGTGCGCCGCGAAGACGCGCGCGACCGTCCCGAACGACAGGTAGGAGTAGTGCTCGTGGTAGATCGTGTCCCACTGGTTGAGCTCGATGAGCTTGAGCAGGTGCGGGAACTCGATCGTGATCGTGCCGCCCTGCTTCAGCGCGATCCTCATGCCGGCGACGAAGTCGTTGATGTCGGGCACGTGCGCGAGGACGTTGTTGCCGAGCAGCAGGTCGGCCTGCGTCTGCGCGGCCACCTCGCGCGCCGTCTCCCGGCCCCAGAACGCGATCCGCGTGGGGATGCCCTTCTCCAGCGCCGCGTTCGCGGTGTTCTCCGTCGGCTCGATGCCGAGCACCGGGATGCCGGCCCGCTTGAAGTACTGCAGCAGGTAGCCGTCGTTGGAGGCGACCTCGACGACCTGGCTCGAGCCGTCGAGCGCGAGGCGCTCGGTCATCTGCTCGGTGTAGCGCCGGCAGTGCTCCAGCCACGACGTCGAGTACGACGAGAAGTACGCGTAGTCCTCGCGAAAGAGCGGCCGCTCCGTCTGAAAGGGCGCGAGCTGGACGAGGAAGCACCGCGAGCAGACGAGCGCGCGCAGCGGGAAGAAGGGCTCCATCGCATCCGCCCGCTCCAGCGGCACGTTGTCGTTGGCCACCGGCGACATGCCGAGGTCGGCGAAGACGTGCTCCAGCGGCGCGGCGCAGAAGCGGCAGGGCGGCGGACCGGCTACCACGAGCGCCACGGCGGCTCGCCGGATTGCCACATCGCCTCGAGCTCCATCCGCTCGCGCAGGGTGTCCATCGCCTTCCAGAAGCCGCGGTGGTGGTAGACGGTCAGCTCGCCGCGCTCGGCGAGCTCGCGCAGCGGCTCCTCCTCCCATTTCGTGAGATCGCCGGCGATCGTCTCGCCGACGGCGGGCTCGCAGACGAAGAAGCCGCCGTTGATCCACGTGCCGTCGCCGCGCGGCTTCTCGGCGAAGCGACGCACCGCCGTCCCGTCGATCTCCAGCGCCCCGAAGCGGCCGGGCGGCTGCACGGCGGTGACCGTCGCCAGGCGAGCCTCCCCGCGGTGGTGGGCGACGAGCGCCCGGATGTCGACGTCGGCGACGCCGTCGCCATACGTCAGGCAGAACGTCTCGTCGCCGATGTAGGGCAGCACGCGCTTCAGGCGCCCGCCGGTCATCGTCGCGTCGCCGGTCTCCACGAGCGTCACGCGCCACGGCTCGGTCGTCGAGTGGTGCACCTCCATCTCGCCCGAGCGCATGTCGAACGTCACGTCGGACGTGTGCAGCGCGTAGTTGGCGAACCACTCCTTGATGACGTAGCCCTTGTAGCCGAGGCAGACCACGAAGTCGTCGATGCCGTGCGCGGCGTAGATCTTCATGATGTGCCACAGGATCGGCTTGGCCCCGATCTCGACCATGGGCTTGGGCTTGACGGTCGTCTCCTCGCTCAGGCGCGAGCCGAGGCCGCCGGCCAGGATCACGGCTTTCACGCGGCCAGCGTAGTCGGCTCGGTGGTCGTCGCGCCGCGCCGCGCGGCTCCCGGGCGGCGCGCCCGCGGCGGTGCTCGCTAGGGTCCGCCGCCATGGCGAAGTCAGCGCTCATCACCGGGATCACCGGGCAGGACGGCTCGTACCTCGCCGAACTGCTGCTCGAGCACGGCTACGAGGTGCACGGCATGGTCCGGCGCGCGTCGACGGAGAAGTTCGACCGCATCGAGCACCTGCGCGATCGCATCACCCTGCACCAGGGCGACCTGCTCGACCAGCGCTCGCTCGTCGACGCGCTGCGCGCCGCGAAGCCCGACGAGGTCTACAACCTCGCCGCGATGAGCTTCGTCGCCGTCTCGTGGATCCAGCCCACGCTGACCGCCGAGTTCACCGGAGTGGGCGTCACGCGCATGCTCGAAGCCGTCCGCGAGGCGTGCCCCGGCGCGCGCTTCTACCAGGCCTCCAGCTCGGAGATGTTCGGCAAGGTGCTCGAGGTGCCGCAGACCGAGGCCACGCCCTTCTATCCGCGCTCGCCGTACGGCGTCGCCAAGGCCTACGGCCACTTCATCACGGTCAACTACCGCGAGTCCTACGACCTGTTCGCCTGCTCGGGAATCCTCTTCAACCACGAGTCCCCGCGCCGCGGCCTGGAGTTCGTCACGCGCAAGATCACGTGGCATGCGGCGGCGATCAAGCACGGGCTGCGCGACGAGCTCGCGCTGGGCAACCTCGACGCCGAGCGCGACTGGGGCTATGCGAAGGACTACGTCGAGGCGATGCGCCTCATGCTCCAGCAGGACACGCCGGAGGACTACGTCATCGCGACGAACCGGACGCACACCGTGCGCGAGTGCGTGCAGGTCGCCTTCGACGAGGCCGGCGTCGACGACTGGGAGCGCTACGTGCGCCTCGACCCGGCGTTCCTGCGCCCGGCCGAGGTCGACCAGCTCATCGGCAATCCGGCGAAGGCGAAGGCGAAGCTCGGCTGGGAGCCGCACACGAGGTTCGAGGAGCTCATCCGGATCATGACGCGCGCCGACCTCGAGCTGCTGGCGAAGTAGCCCCCCGCAGCGCTACGCGGCGAGGTCCGCGGCCTCGAACGCCGCGATCTGCTCGAGCGTGACGGCCTGCATGTCGGCGCCGTCGCGCAGCGCCGCGTACCACGCCACGATCCGCGCCAGCGCCTCGTCGAGGTCCCACGTCGGGCGCCAGCCGAGCTGCTCGCGCGCCTTCGTCGAGTCGAGCGCGAGGTAGCGCGCCTCGTGCGGGTGCGGGCCGGGATCGAGCTGCCAGCGCAGATCGCCCGGCCACAGCTCCGTCAGCCGGTCGGCGAGCGTCCGGACCGGCTGCGCGTCGTCGAGCGCGGGACCGAAGTTCCAGCCGCCCTGGCAGGCCGCCGAGCCCTCCAGGCGCTGCGCGAGCAGCAGGTACCCGGACAGCGGGTTGAGCACGTGCTGCCAGGGCCGTACCGCCTCGGGATTGCGCACCGCGATCGGGGCGCCGTCGAGCGCGCCGCGCATGATGTCGGGGATCAGGCGCTGCTCGCCCCAGTCACCGCCGCCGATGACGTTGCCCGCGCGAGCCGAGCCGAGGCGCGGCCCGTCGGGCGCGGTCGCGCCCGCACCGAAGAACGAGCGCAGGTAGGCGTCGGCGACGAGCTCGGCGCAGCCCTTGGAGTTCGAGTAGGGGTCGTGGCCGCCCTTCGGATCGTCCTCCACGAAGGGCCGGTCCGGGCGGGAGGGGTCGTTGTCGTAGCACTTGTCCGACGTGACGTTGACGACGACGCGCACCGACGGCGTCGCGCGGACCGCCTCGAGCACGTTCACGGTGCCCATGACGTTGGTCTCGTACGTCGCGCGCGGGTCGAGGAACGAGCGCCGCACGAACGGCTGCGCCGCCATGTGGATGACGATCTCCGGCGCGTGCCCGGCGACCGCGTCGAGCACCGCCTCGTGGTCGCGCACGTCGCCGCGGACGTCGATCAGGCGGTCGCCGACGCGGGCGAGCTCGAACAGCGACGGCGTCGTCGGCACCTCGTCCGCGAAGCCCGTCACGTGGGCGCCCATCGACTGCAGCCAGAGCGACAGCCACGCGCCCTTGAAGCCCGTGTGGCCGGTGACGAAGACCGAGCGGCCGCGCCAGAAGTCCGGGTCAACGAGGCGCCGCGTCACGCGGCCGATGCTAGCCGTGGCCCGTAGGCTGCTGGGCGCCGATGGCCGTCCCGCTCTTCGACACGACGACCGCGCTCGAGTCGCTGCGCACGCAGATCGACGCAGCGATCGCGCGCGTCGTGGCGGGGCGGCGGTTCATCCTCGGGCCGGAGGTGGCGGCCTTCGAGCAGGAGTTCGCCGCCTACTGCGGCACGCGACACGCGATCGGCGTCGCCAACGGGACCGATGCGCTGACGATCGCGCTGCGCGCGATGGGCGTCGGACCGGGCGACGACGTGATCGTGCCGTCGTTCACGTTCTACGCGACCGCCGAAGCGGTCCCGGCGACCGGCGCGCGACCGGTCTTCTGCGATGTCGACCCCGACACGTACTGCGTCTCGGCGGCGACCGTCGGGGCGGCGCTCACCCCCGCGACGAAGGCCGTCGTCGCGGTGCACCTGTTCGGCAACCTCGCGCCGGTCGCGGAGATCGAGGCGCTCGGGGTGCCGGTGCTCGAGGACGCCGCCCAATCGGCGGGCACGCGCGCCGCGGGCGGGCGGCCGGGCGCGCTCGGCCGCGCGGCGACCTGGAGCTTCTTTCCCTCGAAGAACCTCGGGTGCTTCGGCGACGGCGGCGCGATCACGACCGGCGACGACGCGATCGCCGAGCACGCGCGGATGCTGCGCTTCCACGGCTCGCAGGACAAGGTCACCTACGAGCACGTCGGCTACAACTCGCGCCTCGACGAGCTGCAGGCGGCGGTCCTGCGCGTGCAGCTTCCGGCCTTGGACGGCTGGGCGGACGGGCGGCGCGCGGCGGGCCGGTTCTACGAGGCGGCTGGGCTGGGGGAGCTCGTGAGGCTGCCTGCGGCGTCTGCGGGTTGTGAGCCCGCATGGCACCTGTACGTCGTGCGCTCCGAGCGTGCCGACGAGCTCGCTGCGGGGCTCGCCGATCGCGGGATCGGCGCCAAGGCCTACTACCGGGTGCCGGTCCACCGCCAGCCGGCGATGGCGGGGGTGGCGGGCGACGTCGAGCTGCCGGCCACGGACGAGCTCGCGCGGACGCACCTCGCGCTGCCGATGAGCCCGGTGCTGTCGACCGTGCAGGTCGACGAGGTCGTCGAGGCGGTCCGGGCGGTGTTGGAATAGATGCGGCGCGCGGGTGTCGGCTCAGGCGGACTGCACGACCCAGATGTGGTTGGCGTCGGGATCCTCGATGGAGAACATCCGCGGCACCGGGCCGTCGCCGCCCATCATCTCGCCGGCCTTGACGCCGTCGATCGCCTGGAGGCGCGCGTACTCCGCCTCGACGTCCGGCGTCTCGACGCCGATCGCGCTGCCGCCGGGCTCCCGCTCGCCCATCGGAGGGTTGAGCGCCAGGCGCGCGGTCGAGCCCGGCGGGGCGACCTCGACCCAGCGGCTGGCGCCCTCGTCGCCGAACGGGAGGTCGGCGCGCAGCTGCCAGCCGAGCGTCTTCGTGTAGTAGCCGATCGCCGCGTCCTGATCGGCGATCGTGAACATCGCGACGGCGATGCTCGAGATGGTGGTGGATGGCGGTGTGGAGTCGCTCATACCACCGGGATTCTCCCACCCGCGCGAGCTCATCGCACCGGTCGGCGCCGCGAGCGGTCCAGCTCCTCCTGCAGCGCCTCCAGCACGCGCACCACGCGCAACCCGCTCTCGCCGTCGGATTGCGGCGTCACCCCCGTGCGCACGCACTCCACGAAGTGCTCGACCTCCAGCCTCAGAGGCTCGGCGTTGGAGACGCGAGGTGACCAGATGTCCCCGGCGCGCGTGATGTACTCGCCGTAGGACGACGCCGACTGGTCAAAGCCCTTGTCGTAGACGGTGACCTTGCGCTCGAGGTCCATGTCGTCGAACGTCGCCATGCGCTGCGAGCCGACGACGGTGAAGCGGCGCTCCTTGTGCGGGTCCAGCCACGACAGGTGCAGGTGCGCGGCGAGCCCCGACGGGAAGCGCAGGAACGCGAAGACGACGTCCTCGACGCCGGCGCGCATGTACGACTCGCCGTGGGCATGGAGCTCATGGGGATCCTCGGCGGCGAGGTGCAGGATGACCGAGATGTCGTGCGCCCCGAGCGACCACAGCGCGTTCTCGTCGGCGCGCAGCTGGCCGAGGTTCAGGCGGTTGGAATAGATGTAGTGGATGTCGCCGAGCTCACCGGCGTCGGCGATCTGCTTGAGCTTGCGCACCCCCGGGTGGTACTCGAGCAGGTGGCCGACCATCAGCAGCCGTCCGGCGTCCCGTGCCGCCGCGACGGTCCGCTCGGCGTCGGCGACCGACTGCGCCAGCGGCTTCTCGACGAAGCAGTGCTTGCCGGCCTCGAGCACCCGCAGGGCGAGCGCGGCATGCGTCGAGACCGGCGTCGCGAGCACCACGGCATCGAGGGCCTCGTCGTCGAGCAGGTCGTCGAGCCGCGCCGTGAAGCGCGTGCCCGGATGCCGCGCCGCGAACCGCTCGCGCAGCTCGTCGCGCTCGTCGCAGCACCATGCGAGCTGCGCGCCGTCGAGCTGGTCGACGTTGCGCGCGAGGTTCGGCCCCCAGTAGCCGAGACCCACCACTCCGATCCGCACCGCCGCGGGCATCTACAGCAGTACGGCGCGCCCGCGCGAGCGGCGCGTGACGCCGCGCAGGTCCAGCGCGAGCGGCACCTGCGCGACGGCGCCCTCGTGGTCGACCCCCGGATGCGCGGTGACGATCAGCGCGAGGTCGGCGCCCGCGAGCACGTCCTCGAGCGGCTCGCTGCGCAGCCCGTGCTCGGGCAGCTCGGGCACGTACGGGTCGTGATAGCGCAGCTCGCCGCCGAGCGCCATCAGCAGCGTCACGATCTTCAGCCCGGGCGATTCGCGCACGTCGCCGACGCCGGGCTTGTACGACACGCCGAGCACCGCGATCCGCGACCCGCGCACCGGCTTGCTCGCGCCGTTGAGCAGGCGCTCGACCTTCGCGACGCAGTGGTAGGGCATCTGCTGGTTGACCTTGCCCGCGAGCTCGATGAACTCCGTCGCCATGTCGAACTCGCGCGCCCGCCAGGAGAGGTAGAACGGGTCGACCGGCAGGCAGTGGCCGCCCATCCCCGGCCCCGGCTCGAAGCGCATGAACCCGTACGGCTTCGTCGAGGCGGCGTCGACGACCTCCCACACGTCGATCCCCATCCGGTCGCAGAGGATCGCCAGCTCGTTGACGAGCGCGATGTTCACCGAGCGGAAGATGTTCTCCAGCAGCTTCGTCAGCTCCGCGGCCTCGGGCGAGGACACGCGCACGATGTGGTCGCAGACCTCGCCGTACAGCGCGGCCGCGCGATCGCAGCAGGCGTCCGTCAGCCCGCCGACGACCTTCGGCGTCGTTCGCAGCGTGTGGTCGGTGCGACCCGGGTCGACGCGCTCGGGCGAGTAGGCGAGGTTGAAGTCCTCGCCGGCGACCAGCCCCGACTCCTCGAGGATCGGCGCCACCCGCTCGCGCGTCGTGCCCGGATACGTCGTCGACTCGAGCACGACGAGCTGCCCGGCGCGCAGGACCCCGGCCATGCCGCGGGCCGCGCTGACGAGCGGGCCGAGGTCCGGCTCGCGGTTGGCGGTCAGCGGCGTCGGCACGCAGATGAGGATCGCGTCGCAGCGGGCGAGCGCGGCGATGCCGGTCGTCGCCTCGATGTGCGGGGCCGCGCCGGCCAGCACCTCGTCGGAGACATCGACGATGTACGAGCTGCCGGCGCGCAGCGCGTCGATCCTGCGGCGGTCGATGTCGACGGCCACCACGTCACGCCCCTGCGCCGCGAAGGCGACGGCGAGCGGCAGGCCGACATAGCCCATGCCGATGACTCCGATGGCCATAGGGCGGCGAGTCTAGTGTCGTGCGCCGAAATCAGACGGGCAGACCGGGCCGTCCCGACCCGAGCTCGGCGAGGTCGGCCTGCACCATCTCCTCGATCATCGCCCGGAAGCTCGTCTCCGGCTCCCAGCCCAGCCGCTCGCGGGCGAGCGTCGTGTCGCCGACCGACGGCGTGCGCTCCGACGGCCGCACGAACCGCTCGTCGACGCGCACGTGCTCGGCGGGATCGAGGCCGACGCAGCCGAACGCGGCGTCGACGAGCTCGCCGACCGTGCGCCCGACGCCGCCGGCGAGGATGTAGTCGCCGGGCTCGTCCTGCTGGAGCATCAGCCAGTAGCCGCGCACGATGTCGCGCGCGTGGCACCAGTCGCGCACCGCGCCGAGGTCGCCGAGCGCGACGTGGTCCTGCAGCCCGAGCTTGATCGCCGCGGCCGCCCTGCTGACCTTGCGCGGCAGGAAGCGCTCGGGCCGCCGCGGCGACTCGTGGTTGTAGGCGATCGCGCTCGACGCGTGCAAGCCGTGCTTGTGGCGCAGCGTGTCGACCAGCCCGAAGGCGGCGAGCTTCGCGACGCCGTACGGCGAGCGCGGGCGCATCGGCGTCTGCTCCGTTTGCGGCGAGACCGCCGCCGCGCCGAAGATCTCGCCCGAGCTCGCGACGAGCGTGCGCACGCCGCCGTCGATCTCGCGCGTCGCCTGCAGGAGCGTCGCGGTCGCGCCCGCGACGAGCGCCAGCGTGCCGGCCGGGTCCTTCCAGGAGGCCGGCACGAAGGTAGGCGCGGCCAGGTGGTAGAGCTCGTCGGGGACCGTGTCGAGCACCGCCGCGCGCAGCGACTCCGGCTCGGCGAGGTCGCCTCGCACCGTGCTGACAGCGGGCGGCGGCGACGACTCGGAGCCGGGCCGCACGAGCCCGACGACCTCATAGCCCTTCTGCTGCAGCAACTGCGCGAGGTATCCCCCGTCCTGACCGGTGATGCCGGTGATGAGGGCGCGGGCCATCACCGGCCAGGGTATCTCGCCGTTTTCCCGAACGTTCAGCGGGTAGGCGGCCCTTACAAGCAACCGTGCAAGAACGCAACCTTTTGGCCGGCGAAGCGTTCTCGTTCGTACCCTGCAGCCGACACCCAGGTGTCGAACCACCCGATGAGCCTCCCCCGCCCCCTCT
>DATMJM010000458.1:0-5136 GCA_035553935.1 Solirubrobacteraceae bacterium | reverse complement strand
TCGGGCTGCTCAACGCGCGCGCGATCACCCGTGCCGCAAACGCCGAGGTCACGTTCTGCCACGACGTCGCGCCCGGCCTCGCCGCCGCCGCCGCCGAGCGCTACGGCGGCGCCGTCGCGACGACGCTGGAGGAGGCGCTGGACCCGCGACGCGCCGACGCGGCGTTCATCTCGGTGCCGCACGACCTGCATGCGCCGCTGGTCGCGCGGGCGGCGGAGGCCGGGCTGCACGTCGTCGTCGAGAAGCCGCTCGGCGTCGACCTCGCGGCAGCCGCCGACGCCGCGGCGGCGGCCGCGGCCGCCGGCGTGACGCTGTCGGTCTGTCATGCGTTTCGCTACGAGGCGACGGTGCGGACGGCCCGCCGCCTCCTCGCCGCGGGTGCGATCGGCGCCCTGCGCGGCGTGAACGTCGTCTTTCACGCCGACAAGCCCGCCTCCTACTGGGTCGGCGGCTTCTCGGGCCGCGCCAACTCCGACTGGCGGGCGAGCCGCGAGCGCGCGGGCGGCGGGGTGCTGATCATGAACCTGCTGCACTACCTCGACCTCGCCTGTCACATCACCGGCGCCGTGCCGGCCTGGGTCGCCGGCGTGGCGCGGACCGACGAGGGTGCGGAGGTGGAGGACGGCGTCGCGCTGTCGGTCGGCTTCGACGGCGGCGCGATCGGATCGTTCTCGGCCTCGGCGAGCACGCGTGGTGCGCCGCGCAACCGCTTCGAGCTGTGGGGAGACGTCGGCACGTTGCGGCTCTCGCCGGACGCCGCCGTCTACACCCAGCGCGCGGTCGACGACGTCGCCACCGGGCGCTGGTCGCCGCTGGACGTCGAGCCCGAGACCGACGTACGCCGGCTCTTCGTCGAGCGCTTCGCCGATGCCGTGCTGGCAGGGCGCCAACCCGATGTCACCGCCGACGACGCGGTCGCCGTGCAGGCGTTCGTCGACGCTGCGTACCGATCGATCGAGGAGCGCCGTCCAATCGACCTGCGGGCGCCCGCGCGGATACCGTCATGACGGACGCAGCGCTCGAGGAGGTGCTCGCGGTCCTGCCGCGCGACTGCCGGCCGGTCGAGGTCGGCGGCGACGGGCCGCTCGCCCAGGCGCTGCGCGCGCGCCTCGGGCCGCGTGGCGCCGTGGCCGGTGCCCGGCCGATGGCGATCGTCGAGACGACGGGGGATCCCGCGGCGATCCAGGAGGCGCTGCGCCGCGTCGAGGATCTCGGCACGGTCGTCCTCGCCGGGCCGCCGCCGGGTCCGGCCGCGCTGGACCTGTACGCCGATCTGCACGTGCGGGGTTTGACGCTCGTCGGCGCGGCGCCGCCCGCGGCCGGCGCGCGATGAGGCGGGCCGCGCCGCACGGGCGCCACCGCCGATGGCGGGCACGTGCCCGCACCGCCGTGCCGGAGCCCGCGCTCGAGCGCGTGCGCCTGCTGCTCGCGCGGCGGCTGGAGACGCGCGCGCGTCGCTCGTCCGCGACCCGCGGCGCCGGCCTCGTCTTCCACGCCGTGGCGCCGCACGGCGGCGACGAGACGCTGGAGATCGATCCGGCGCTGGCGGTCGACCGGCTCGAGGCCGCCGTCGCCTACCTGTCGCGCCACTACGCGCTCGTCCGTGCGGCCGAGCTCCCGGCCGCGGCGCGGGCGCGCCGTCCCGGCGAGCGCGTCCCGGTCGCCGTGACCTTCGACGACGACCTCGCCTCGCACCGCGACCACGCCGCGCCCGTCCTGAGGCGCCACGGCGCGGTCGCGACCGCGTTCGTCTGCGGCGCGCGCGAGCCGTTCTGGTGGCAGCTGCTGCAGATCGCCGTCGACCGGCGGCAGATCACCTCCGAGGCGCTCCCGCATGTCGATCCCGAGCTCGTCGGCCGCGCGCTCGCGCGCCGGCCGCGCGCCATCCACGATCTGGCCAAGGCGGTCGAGGACCTCGTTCCCGCGCAGCGCGAGCGCGTCACCGCAGCTCTCGCCCGCAGCGTCCGCGAGCGCCCGCCGCTGCTCGGAGGCGACGGTGTGGCGGCGCTGGCCGCGGCGGGCTGGGAGATCGGCTTTCACACCCGGCGCCACGACGTGCTCACGACGCTCGACGACCGCGCCCTGCGCGAGGCGCTGGAGCCGCCGGTCGCGGGCGGCGCGCGCACGCTCGCCTATCCCCACGGCAAGGCGACGGAGCGAGAGGCGCGCGCCGCACGAGACGCGGGCTACCTAGCCGCCTACACGGGCCGCGCCGAGGTCCTGACCGAGCGCACCGACGACCACCTCATCGGGCGCCTGCAGCCCGACAGCGCTACCCTCGGCCGCTTCGCGCTGCACCTCGCACGCGCGCTTTCGGTCTCGTGAGCTGAGCCATGGCACAGTCGATCCCAGCACCGCCGGCCGGCGGTCCGTCCCCGCCGGGGGAAGGCGAGCAGCCGCCACGGCCCCTGGTCCGGCGCCTGCACGTCCTCGCCGCGCTCACGCGCAGCGACCTGCGCCTGCGCTACGGCCGCGGCGGCTGGCAGGTCGTCAACTGGCTCGTCACGCCGTTCGCGCTCGTCGGCACCTTCGTGCTGCTGCGCATCATCCTCGGCCGCGGCGGCCAGGAGGCAGCGCTGTCGATCGCCTGCGCCGTCGTCCCGTTCCAGATCGTGCTGCTGGGCTTCGACAGCGCGATGAACTCCGTCTCGCTACGCGAGCCGATCCTGCTCAACCGGCGCTTCGACCGGATGTTGCTGCCGCCGTCGTCGGTCATGACGGAGGGCTTCGCGTTCGGCGCGAGCTTTCTCATGTTCCCGTTGGCGATGGCGTACTACGGGGTCGCGCCGACGGCGGCGCTGCTGTGGCTGCCGCTCGTCGTCGCTGCGACGTTCGTCCTGGCCTTCGGCGTGGCGTGGCCGGCGGCGCTGCTGGGCGTCTGGCTGCCGACGCTCAGGCCGTTCGCCACCCAAGCCCTGCGGATCCTGTTCTTCGCGGCGCCCGGGATCGTCGCGCTGTCCGAGGTGCCGCCGGAGGTGCGCGAATGGGTGGTCTTCAACCCGCTCACGGGCCTGTTCGAGTCCTTCCGCCACGTGTTCCTCTACGGAGATGCCCCGGAGCTGTGGCAGCTCGTCTATCCGGCCGGCATCGGCGTCGTGCTGACGCTCGTCTTCCTGCCTCTGTACCGGCGCGAGCAGCGCCACTTCGCCAAGCTCGTACGGAGCTGAGCAGCGTGATCGCGGCCCAGCACGTAGGCATCCACTACCTCTTCGATCGCCAGCAGCGGACGGTGAGCCCGACGACGGCGCCGCTGCGTCGCTCCGGGGGAGAGACCTGGGCGCTGTCGGACGTGAGCTTCCGGATCGGCGCCGGAGAGGGCGTCGCGCTGCTGGGCGCGAGCGGCTCGGGCAAGTCGACGCTGCTGCGGACGATCGCCGGGGTGCTCGAGCCCGACAGCGGGCGGCTGCAGACGGAAGGCCGCGTGGGATCGCTGCTGTCCGTCCAGGCGGGGGTGATGTCGCTTCTGACGGGCCGCGAGAACACGCTGTTGCTCGGGGTGCTGGCGGGCATGACGCCACGCCGGGCGCGCGCCGAGATGGCCGAGGTGAAGCGCTGCAGCGGCCTGGGGGAGCACTACGAGCGCCTCGTGGCGAGCTACTCGCAGGGGATGCGGGCGCGGCTCGGACTGGCCGTCATCGAGCGGATCGAGCCGACGATCCTCCTGCTCGACGAGATCCACGAGGCACTGGACCACGAGTTCCGCGATCACGTCGAGGGCTATGCGCACGAGCTGCTCGCCGCCGGCGGGATCGTCGTCGCGACGGGCCATGACCATCCGATGCTCGAGCGGCTCTGCGGGCGCGCCCTGCTGCTGCGGGAGGGACGGCTCGTAGCCGATGGCGACTTCCGCGCCGTGCAGCGCGAATACCTCGGCGCTCGACGGGCGTGACGGCCCGGCGCGGAGCACGATGAGCGTTTACGTAGCCGTCTGGCGTTGATCTACGATCGCATCCTCCGATCCTCGGCAGATGGCTCCCGCGCAACAACCCATCACGACCTCCGGCGGGAACCGCTTGGCCGGTATCGAAGGCCTGCGCGCGCTCGCGGCGGGCTCGATCCTCGCCTATCACGTCTGGCTGTTCGACGGCGGCGGGCGAGTCGGTGCCGGCGGTCCCGCGGAGGCCGGTTTCGAGAACCTGGCGCACGGCGTGACGCTGTTCTTCGCGCTGTCGGGCTTCCTCCTGTACCGGCCCTTCGCGGCGGCGATCGCGCGGGCGCAGCCGCTGCCGAGCGTGCGCGCCTACCTGCGCAACCGCGCTCTGCGGATCATGCCGGCGTACTGGGCGATCCTGCTCGTCACCGCGCTCGTGCTGGGGACCGCGGCCGTGCGCGACGAGAGCGGCGCGCTCGGGCACGGCGCGCTGACCGATCCCGTGCTGCTCGGCCAATCCGCGCTGCTGCTGCAGGGCTACGACCCGGCGACGGTCGCGATCGGCATCGCCCCCGCATGGTCGCTGGCGGTCGAGGCGGTGTTCTACGTGCTGCTCGCGCTGCTCGTCGCCGTCGTGGCCGCCGCCGCGCGCGGCCGGCCCGTGCGCTCGCGGCGCGTGCTCGTCCTGCTCCTGCCGGCGCTGCTGCTGCTGCTCGTCGGGCTGTCGGGCAAGTACGTCGCCGGCGTGGTCCTCGACGGTAGCCCCGGCGACGGCTGGTCGAGCAACTGGTACTCGGTCGTCGAGCGCAGCTTCTGGGCGAACGCCGATCTGTTCTCGTTCGGCATGGTCGCCGCGGTCGTGCACACCGAGGTCGTCGACGGCCGCCTCGTGCTGCCGAGGGGGTGGCGCCCCGCCGCGCTCGGCGTCGCCGCGGCGATCTTCGCCGCGTCCGCGGCGACGCTGGACGGCGGACAGCTGACCTACCTGCCGCAGAACACGGCCGTGGCGCTCGCCGCAGCCCTGCTGGTGGCCGCGGCGTGCTTCCCGACGGTCGCCGGCGCGCGCGCGCCGCGCCTGCGTCGTCTGCTCGAAGGGCGCGCACTCGTCGTCGTGGGGATCGGCTCCTACAGCGTCTTCCTCTGGCACGTGCCGGTCATCCATTGGCTCGCGGACCACGGCACCATGCGCGGCGGGTGGGCGGGGCTCGGGCTGAACCTGGCGCTCACGGCGCTCGTCGTGGGGGCGCTGTCGGCGGTGACGTACC
>DATMJM010000457.1:0-6511 GCA_035553935.1 Solirubrobacteraceae bacterium | reverse complement strand
CCTTGGGTTCGGGCTGGACGATGAGGGTCAGGCCGCGCACCTCGGCGACCCGCACGCGGCTGCCGGGTGCGACGTGCGCGGCCTCGCCGGGCGATCCGTCGGCGAGCCTCGCGCGCCACAGCGCGCCCTCGACGAAGACCTGCCCCTCCGGGTCGAGCGCGGATCGCACCGTCGCCGATGCACCGACGAGATCGTCGGCCGGCGAGCGCGGCGGGCTGGCACGCGCCTCGAGCGCCTTGCGGGCGGCGAACAGCGTGAAGCCGCCGAGGAGGATGCCGCTGGCCGCGGCGACCGGCACCGACACCGACAGGACCTCGGAATCGGTGTCGAAGAGCAGCAGGCCGCCGACGACGAGCGCGGCGATCCCGCCGGCGCCGAGCACGCCGAAGCTCGGCACCTGCGTCTCGGCGACGATCAGGCCGATGCCGAGCAGGAGCAGGATGATGCCGGCTGCCGTGACCGGAAGCTGCGCCGAGCCGTAGAAGCCGAGCACCAGCGCGACCGCGCCGAACACCCCCGGCGCGCCGAGCCCGGGGCTCGCGACCTCCAGCGCGATCCCGAGCACCCCGATGAGCAGCAGCAGGTAGGCGAACGACGGGTTGACGAGGAACTGCCGGATCTCGTAGTGCAGCGGCATGTCGCGGCGCTCGACCCGCAGCCCGTCGGTGTCGAGCGTCCTGCCCTTGGGTCCCGGAAGCTCGAACTCGTGCAGGGACCGCAGCAGCGCCTGCTCGCTCCCGGCGACGAACTCGACAAGGCCCCGTTCGCGAGCTTGCTGCGCGGTGACGTTGACGGCGTCGCGGACCATCCGCTCGGCCAGGTCGGCATTGCGGTCGTGGGCCTCCGCGAGTGCCCGGACGTAGGCGACCGCATCGTTCTCGATCTTCCGGCCGAGCACCTCGTCGTCGCCCCCGCCGCCGATCGATACCGGCGTGGCAGAGCCGATGTTCGTCTGCGGCGCCATCGCGGCGACATCGGCCGCGAGCGCGACGAACAGCCCGGCCGAGGCCGCGCGGGCGCCGCTGGGGAAGACGTGCACCACGACCGGTATGTCGGTCGCGCCGATCGCCTTGACGATCTCGCGCATCGAGCTGTCGAGCCCTCCGGGGGTGTCCAGCCGCACGATGACCAGGGGGCGGCGCGCGCGCTCGGCGTCCTCGAGCGCCTCCTCCATCCAGGCGGCCGTCGCCGGGTCGATCGTGCCCGACAGCTCGAGCGAGATCGCGGGGACCTGCGCGCGCTGGGCGCCGGCCCAGGATCCCGCCGGCAGGAGTGCTCCCGCCGCCGCGATGAGGGCGAACATGAGCGGGCGGCGCAGGACGCCGTGCGCGAACCGCCGCCCGCCGCCGCGCGTCACGGCTTCGGCTGCGAGCGGTCCGCCGGCGGGACGATGACGAGCGGGCGCTGCCCGCGGCGCAGCAGATCCAGCGAGGTGCTGCCGTCGAGGACGGCACGCACGCCGCGCCTGCCGCTGGAGCCGACGACGAGCAGGTCCGCGCGGCGACCCGTGGCGAACTCGTCCAGCCGCTCGGCGGGCGAGCGGCCCGCCACCACGACGCTCTCGATGTCGTCGCCGTCCAGGCGGCGTGCGACTGCCTTGAGCGCGCGCTCGGCCTTCCCCTTCTCGAGCCCCGTCGGCGCGACCGTGATCGGCGCGGCGACCGGGCCCGCCACCACCACCGGCCGCTCCGGGCAGATCACGTGCACCAGCACCAGCGACCTCTGCATCGCCGCGGCGAGACGGGCGGCGTGCTGCGCGGCGCGGCTGCCGTCGGGGTCGGCGGCGTCCACGCCGCAGACGACCGGCCCGCCGGTGCTGGGCACGACCGTGCTGCGGGCGATGAGCACCGGACAGGCGCCGTGCCGGGCCAGCGCGCGCGACGTGCTGCCGAGGACGGCCCGCGAGAGCAGGCCGCGGCGGTGGGTCCCCGCGACGATCAGCAGCGCGTCGTGCTCGACCGCAAGGCGGTTGAGCTCGTTGACGGGGTTGCCGCTGACGACGACCGCCTCGTCGGATGACACGCCCGCGTCGGCGAGCAGCCGGTGGCCGCTCTCGCGGGCGTCCTGCGAGATCTCCGCGAACGTCCCGCTGAGCGGATCGGGCGGCAGTCCCGGCGCCGCCGCCCCAGCGCCGTGGCCGAACGGGGCCGGCCATGCCACCGCCGGCTCGGCGACATGCACGAACAGCGCGCGAGATCTCGTGCCGGCGGCGATCGCGCGCCCGCTGGTGACGACGTCCTGGAGGCGGTCGTCATCGGTGACGGCGCAGAGGATCGTCCCAGGCACGCTAGCACGATCTGGCGGCGCCGCCCGCACGCCCGGTCACGCCTCGCTGACGTGGCGACCGCCGCGGGTGATCGCGTTGTACATGGCGAGCAGCAGCAGCGCGCCGCCGATGGCGATCAGCCACGTCCCGATGCTGAAGAAGCTGCCGATCGAGCCGATCCCGACGGCAGCGGCGATCAGCCCGCCGAGGACGGCACCGAGGATGCCGACCACCATCGTGCCGAGCACGCCGCCCGGCTCGTCGCCCTTGTGCAGGGCCTTGGCGATCGCGCCCGCGATCAGGCCCAGGAGGATCCATCCGATGATGCCCATGAGGTTCTCCTTTGGTCGGTTTGCGAGTTCGTCGACCGTCGCGCTACGGCGCGGCGACGCGGTCGTCGCGGTCGTCGCGCGTACGCGAAGCCGCCAGGAGGCCGGCCACGAGCCCGATCGCGCCGACGACGAGGAGGATCACGCCGATCGTGTTGATGCTGACCCCCGCGACCGTGGTGTTGACCGCCCAGAGCAGGATCGCGCCGAGCGCGAGGAGGAATATCGAAACGCCGATTCCCATCTTCAGACTCCTTTCGTCCGCCGCGCGAGTCGCCGCGCGGTGGCATTTTGTCCTTGTCGTTGCCTGTCGGCGGGGCGCCATCGTGGGGTCGTGACCCCATTCGGCCTGCGGGTCAGGACTCGTCGACGGCTCCGGGGGTGCGCATGGCCTCGGCGCGCCGGCGGGCGGCGCGGCCGATCGCGTGCGCCGCGACCGGCGTCGTCAGCGCGAGCAGGGCGACGATCAGCACGCTGCGCGCGATGATCGCCCCGTCGCCGTGGACGGCGGCCGCGCCCAGCAGGAGGGCGATCCCGAGGAAGCCCGCCTTCGACGCGGCGTGCAGCTGGGTGTACACGTCGGGCATGCGGACGAAGCCGTACACGCCGATCGTCAGGATCGCGAGCCCCAGCACGACGAGCAGATCCGACAGCAGGTCCGTCACGACCACGGCCTGCGATCTTCGTAGTAGCGGCATGCCGCCAGCGTGGCCACGAACGACAGCAGCGCCAGCGCCAGCGCCGCGTGGAGGGCGTAGGAGCTCTGGTCCTCGCCGGCCACGAGCGCCAGCAGACCGATGAGGACGAGCGTCAGCAGGTCCAGGGCGAGGATCCGCTGCGCCGTCGACCGGGCGCGCACGAGCCGCACGACGATGACGCCGAGCAGGACGGCCACCCAGACGATCGCGCCGTGGAACACGAGGCCGGAGGTCATGGGAAGACCCGCCGCTGGTAGCGGTCGTAGAAGCGCTGCATGTCGTCGCGCACGGCGTCGGGATCGGACGCGTCGATGACGTGCAACAGCAGGTCGCCGCGCTCCCGGTCGATGTCGATCAGGACCGAGCCGGGCGACAGCGTCGTCGCCAGCGAGGAGACCGCGACGCCGTGCTCGGAGCGCTCGCCGATCGGAATGCGCACGATGCCGGGTGCGTGGAGGGGGCGCACGCGCAGGACGCGCAGCGCGACGTCCCAGGTGCCCCGCAGCACGCCGGCGCAGACGGCGCCGGCGAACGGCACGAACCACACCGCGCGCCGCGCGAGCACGAGCGGCGAGCTCTTCGGCCGGCCGCGCATCCCTGTGCCGACCAGCCCCAGGACGGCGGCGCCGACCACCAGGCCGCCGGCGAGGTCGAGCGGGTCGCGGCTCGCGAGCGTCAGCGCGTACAGCACGCCGAGCGCCGCTGCTCGGAGAGCGAGCCGGGTCATCGCGGTACCACGCTCGGAGCGGAGAGGTCCTCGGCCACCTGGTCGCCGATCGCCAGCAGCGGCTCCGGCCACAGGCCGAGGCCGAGCACCAGCACCGCCACGACGCTCACCACGGCGCGCTGGCCGAGCCGCGCCGGCTCGGACGGCATCTCCCGCTCGCGCTCGGCGCGCGGCCGCCAGCGGTCGTGCTGGTAGATCTGGAACAGGTACACGAACGACAGCGCGCCACCGACGAACAGCAGGATCACCGCGCCGACGCTCCGCGCGTCGATGCCCGCCTCGAACAGCGCGGCCTTGCCGAAGAACCCGGCCGTCGGCGGGACGCCGGCCACGCTGAGCACGCCGACAAGGAAGACCGTCGCCATCAGGCGCCCGCGCAACTCGCTCGCGAGAAACAGCAGCGTCTTGCTGAGCGCGTTGGCGATGCTGAAGATCACGGCGGCCGCGAGGCCGAGAGGCCCGCCGAGGCCGAGCGCGACGAGCACGTAGCCGGCGTGGCCGATCGACGAGTAGGCCAGCACCTCACGTGTGTCGCGGCGCGCGATCGCCTGCAGCGCGCCGTAGCCGATGCTGACGCTCCCGATGACGATCAGCGCCGCGCCGCTGTAGGCCACCTCACGGGGGAGGATCGCGCCGCCGAAGCGCAGCAGGCCGTAGGCGCCGATGTTCGCGAGCGCGCCGGCGAACATGGCCGCGACGTGCGGCGAGACCGCCAGGTAGACCGACGGCAGCCAGAAGTGAAACGGAAACAGGCCGAGCTTGATCCCGAAGGCGACGAAGAACGTGACGGCGATCAGGATCGCGGTGTTCGGGTCCAGCGGGGCCGCCTGCGCGGCGACCGCCTGCATCTCGAGCGTGCCGGTGGCCCGGTACAGCGCGCCGATCGCGATGAGGAACAAGAACGACCCGACGAGGTTGACGACGGCGAAGATGAGCGCCGCGCCGGTGCGCGCTCCGCTGCCGTCCCGCGCGGTCAGCGCGTAGGCGGCGATCATCGCCAGCTCGAAGAACACGTAGAAGCTGAAGACGTCGCCCGTCAGGAACAGGCCCGTCAGCCCGAGCGCCATGAACAGCGTCAGCGTCGGCACCGCGCGCGACCGCACGCCGGTGACCACGGCCTGCAGCAGCGACGCGAGCAGCACCCCGCAGCTGAGCAGCGCGAACGACGCGCCGAGCGCGTCGACGCGCAGGCGGATGCCGACGTCGGCCGGCCAGCCGCCGACGACGAGCTCCTGGGGCCCGTCGGTCGCGACGTGCCAGAGCAGGACGGCGAGCACGCCGAACACCGCCGCGAGCACGCCGACGGCGAGGACGCCGGGGCCGCGCCGCCGGCCGTCGAGGCCCGCGCTCAGGATCGCCGCCGGCCAGAGGATCGCGAGCGGCACGGCGATGAGGGTCATGAGACGACCTCGTCGTGGCGCCGCGCCTGGTGGCCGGCCGCCTCGAGCTCGCGCTCCTCGTCGTGTGCGGCCTCACGCGCCTCCTGCGCGGCGGCGTCGGCCGCCTGCTGGCGCGACAGCTCGTCGAGATCGACGCTGTGGCGCGCGCGGTACACGCCGAAGCACAGCGCCAGCAGCAGCGCCGTGACGGCGAAGCCGATCACGAGCGCCGTGAGGGTCATCGCCTGCACCAGCGGATCGGCGACGCGCCCGTCGGCGGGGGCCGGCAGGATCGGGGCTTCCCCGCGGGTGAGGCCGGAGCCCATCAGCGTCAGGTTCGCCGCGTTGGAGACCAGGACGACGCCGGCCACGACCCGGAACAGGTCGGGCTTGAGCAGCAGGAACACGCCGCTGCCGAACAGCACGCCGATGGCCACCGCGAAGACGAGGTTCACCGCGCGGGCTCCTGTGCTGCGATCGCATCGATGATCGCGACGGCCGCTCCGAGCACGAGCAGGAAGACGCCGACGTCGAAGACGACCGCGCTGATGAGCTCCAGCGACCCGGCGTGGGCCGGCTCCTCGCCCGCGGGCGGCCAGTGCTCGAGGGCGGCGCCGCCGAGCGCGAGCGGAGCGGCGAAGACCGCCGCCGCGAGCGTCAGCCCGCAGAGGGCGACGACCGGCGCGCGGGCGACGGGCAGCGCGGCCGCGACCTCGTCGCGGCCGAAGGCGAGGAACTGCAGGAGGATGCCGAGCGCCGCGACGATGCCGGCCGCGAAACCGTCGCCGACGTCGGCGTAGCCCTTGACGAGGATCGCCGCCGCGACCACGAGCGTCGGCGCCAGCAGCGCCCGCGCCACCATCCGCGTGAGCGCGCTCGTCATGGCCGCAGCCTCCCGCGCAGCACCATCGTCACGCTGATCATCGCGACCGCGACGACGGTGATCTCGACGAGCGTGTCGAGGCCCCGGAAGTCGGCCAGGATCACGGTGACGACGTCCTTGCCATGGGCATCCTCGGCGAGCTCGAGGTGGCGCTCGGCCATCCCGCCGTCGGGCAATGGACGCGAGAACGCCGACCACACCACGAGCGTCGTGACGACCCCCGAAACAC
>DATMJM010000456.1:0-2524 GCA_035553935.1 Solirubrobacteraceae bacterium | reverse complement strand
CCGGCCCGATCTGGACGCCGCTCGTGACGATGAGCTTCCCGGCCGAGAAGAACGCCGAGTTCGGCGCCGACACGCCGCTCGGCAGGCCCGGGCAGCCAGGCGAGCTCGCCCCCCTGTACGTCTTCCTGGCGAGCGACGAGTCGCGCTACATCAGCGGCGAGGTCATCGGCGCCACCGGCGGCAAGCCGCTTCACTGAGGCGCGGCGAGACGGCCCGCCGCGGTCTTTGCGACACCGAGCCTCAGCCGCCGAACGTGCCGCGGCGCTTGGTCTCGTAGCGGTCGACGACGTTCTCGCAGCCGCGTGTCCTGGGCTTCTTGCGCCCGGTGAAGACGGTGTCCCAGCCGGGTCCGCAGTCGATGTAGCCGCGGCCGTTGGTCAGCGCGTGGACGATGTCGTTGCCGGCGCCGCCGAAGACGCGGGTGCTGCCCTTGCCGCGGATGCGGATCTCGTCGTTGCCCGCGCCGCCGCGGATGACGTTGCGGAAGGCGCCGCCCTGCAGGTAGTCGTCGCCGGCGCCGCCATAGATCTTGTTGAAGCCGCGCCCGCCGTAGATCGTGTCGCTGCCGGCCCCGCCGTCGAGCACGTCGGTGGCGCGGTGGCCGCCCTCGGGCAGGTGGCGGTCGCCCCAGATGACGTCGTCGCCGGCGCGCCCGTAGAGCCGGTCCGAGCCGCGCCCGCCGAGCAGGTTGTCGTTGCGGACGCTGCCGATCCGCTTGCCGCCGCGGTCGGCGACGATCGCCTTGACGCCCTTGCCCGGGTCGGCGACCGGCTCGGCCTCGATCACGCGCTCGCAGTTTCGGATCCGGCCCGCGCGCAGGGCCTGGGCGTTGGAGACGCCGCCGCGCATCGCGTACGGGTTGATGACGATCGCGTCGTCGCCGGGGCCGCAGTCGACGCTGCCGACGGCGGTGCCGTTGTTGACGTACACGGTGTCGTTGCCGTCGCCGGCGGTGATCGTGTCCGATCCCGAGTCGGAGTAGACGACGTCGTCGCCGGGGCCGCTGTCGACCTTGTCGGCCGCGCCGCCGGCGTGGATGAGGTCGTCGCCCTCACCGCCGCGGATGTCGTCGGGCGCGGCGCCGCCGTTGAGGATGTCGTTGCCCGCCGCACCGTCGAGGAGGTCGGTGCCGAAGCCGCCGGAGAGCTGGTCGGCGCCGTTGCCGCCGTAGAGGAAGTCGCCTCCCGAGCTGCCGTCGAGCTGGTCGTCGCCGTCGTTGCCCCAGAGGCGGTCGGGCCCCGTCCCCCCGAGGAGGCGGTCGGGCCCCGGCCCGCCGACGAGGCGGTCCGGCCCCTCGAGCCCGAGCAGCGCGCCGCCGGACGCGTGGCGGACCACGAGGCGGTCGCCGCCCGGCAGGCCGAGCAGCGAGGGCAGCGCGCGGTCGGGGATGTGGGTGATCGCGGGCGCCGGCGGCAGTCCGGGCACGGAGACGATGCTGGAGATCGGCGGCAGGCCCGGGACGATCCCCTGCGCCGGCAGCCCGAGCGCGTGAGCGGCGGGCGCGGCGGTGGCGAGGGCGAGGGCCGAGGCCAGGCCGGCGCGGCGGACGAGGCGTGGAAGGACGGGTGCCATGAGGCCCTCATCGGCGCCGCCGCGGCGAAGCGCAGCACGGCGGCGGGGCGGGCGGACGCATGATCGACTCGACGCACCGTCAAGTTTTGAACGGCCGCTGACGTTCATCTGACACAATGCGCGCCGGGAAGGCTCCGGCGAGTGCGACGCCGGTGTGAAAGACACCCCCGTGGAGTGCGACCGCCGGGGGCACAACCGACCAGTCAAGGAGCAGCACATGCCTGAAGCAGTGATCGTGGACGCCGTCCGCACGCCGATCGGCCGCGCGTTCAAGGGCTCCCTCGTCGGCGTCCGAGCCGACGACCTCGCCGCCACACCGCTGCGCGCGCTCATCGAGCGCAATCCCGAGGTCGACTTCGGCCAGACGGACGACGTCATGATGGGCGCGGCATCGTCCGTCGGCGAGCAGGCCTACAACGTCGGCCGCAACGCCGCGCTGATCGCGGGGATCGACCATCACGTCCCCGCCTGCACCGTCAACCGCTTCTGCGCCTCGTCGCTGCAGACGCTGCGCATGGCCTTTCACGCGATCAGGGCCGGCGAGGGCGAGCAGTACGTCGCCGCCGGCGTGGAGGCGGTCTCGCGCGCCGGTCTGGGCGCCGGCATTCCCGACGAGGCCAAGCACCCGCAGCTCGACGGCTCCGACGGCTCCGCGTACGACGTCTACATCCCGATGGGCCTGACCGCCGAGAAGGTCGCCGCGCGCTGCAAGGTGTCGCGCGAGGCGCAGGACGAGTGGGCGCTCGTCTCGCAGACGCGTGCGGTCGCGGCGCAGCAGTCGGGCCACTTCGACAAGGAGATCGTCGCCGTCGCGCTCCCCGACGGCGGCGAGCTGACCAGGGACGACGGCCCGCGGCCGAACACGACGATGGAGAAGCTCGCTGCGCTCAACCCCGTCTTCGATCCCGAGAACGGCACCGTCACGGCCGGCAACGCCTGCCCGCTCAACGAC
>DATMJM010000455.1:0-6043 GCA_035553935.1 Solirubrobacteraceae bacterium | reverse complement strand
GCACCGACATGTCCGGGTGCGACAGGTCCTCCGACAGCGTGAGCAGGGCATCGAGCTTCTCGTCGTCGTCGCCGGGCTGGAAGGAGATGATGATGTCCGCGTGCCGGCGCTGAGGGCGAATGAACGCCGCTGAGTCCGGCTCGCGCTTGTCGAGCTCCTCGAGCACCTGCTCCTCCTCGTAGCCGCGCTTGCTCGTGTCGCGCCTGATCTTCCACTCGCGCCGCAGCTCCTCTGGTGGCGCGAGGAAGACGCGCACGTCGTGCGCGTCGCAGAGCTCGTGCGTGTGATAGCCGAGCAGCCCCTCGATGACGGCGAAGCGCTTGGGCACCACGTACTCGGGCCGGCCGAACGTGCCGTCGTCGTGCTTGTAGACCGGCTTGAGGATCGGCTCGCCGTCGCGCACGTGCCGGATGTGCTGCCCCATGATGTCGATGAAGTTGCACTCGGGGTGGAGCGGCGTGATGCCTAGCTCCTTGCGCTCCTGGCGGTCGAAGCGGTGGTAGTCGTCGGTGCCGATGTGCGTGACGTTGTCCTCGCCGAGGATCTCGACGAGGCCCTTGGAGATGGTCGTCTTGCCGGCCGCCGAGTCTCCGACGATGCCGAGGATGATGGGTCGGGCCATGCAGCTCCTCCTGAGGGGTTGCGGCCGAGCCGGGCGGTGCCGGCCGTCTTCTCGTCAGCCTTCCCCGGAACGGCCGATCGCTACCGTGCCTCTGCAGATCCACGCCAGCTCGGCCGCGGGCTGCCGCCCGAGGAGACGATCAGCCTGCCGACGCAACGCGGGCGCTGGTGACGGCGCGGCGCCGCGACACGACGACCCACGCGAGCGCCGCCAACACGATCCCCATCGCGTCGAAGCCGACGTCGACCGGCGACCCGCGGCGTCCCTCGACGAAGGACTGGTGCAGCTCGTCGCTGATCGCGTACAGCAGCGCGATGACGCCCGCGAGGACGGGCCGGCGCCAGCGCGCCGCGCGCGCCAGCGTCAGCCACAGGACGCCGTAGATCGTGATGTGCGCGAGCTTGCGCAGCACGAGGTCCCACGCGCCCAGCCCGGAGCTGAGGTCGGGCGTCGCCGACAGCCCGAAGATGAGCGCCATCACGGCCAGCGGCGGCGCGTACCGGCTGACCGGTTCCATATCCTCAGCGTAATGAGAGCCCGATGATCTCGATCACGACGAAGTCGCCGTACGCGCTGCAGGCGCTGACGGAGCTCGGGCGCTCCGGGGGCGCCGGGCCCGTGCCGATCGGCGAGCTCGCGCGCCGCCGCGAGATCCCGGTCCAGTTCCTCGAGCAGCTGTTCGCCACGCTGCGCCGCGGCGGCGTGCTGAAGTCCCAGCGCGGGGTCAAGGGCGGCTACACGTTCGCGCGACCGCCGGCGCAGATCACCGTGCTCGAGATCGTCGAGCTGCTGGAGGGTCCGCTGGGACGCGATGCCGCCGGGATCTTCGGCGAGGCGGCGGCCGCCGCCCGCGACGTGCTCGCGGCGACGACCATCGCCGACGTCGTCGACCGCGAGGCGCGCGCGGCGGGCGTGGCCATGTACTACATCTGAGACCGCGTCCGCGAGCAGCAGTACGAGGCAGTACGGTCCGCGGATGGGGGTGCACGGGATGGACTTCCTCGCGATCCGCGAGCAGTCGCTGAGGCGGCTGCGCCGGTGGGATCTCGCCGATCCGGGCTCGCTGCCGCTGCACGCCGCCGAGGACTTCGCGTGGGTCCGCACGCCCGCCGCGGTCGCAGATCGCTGCCATGCGATCGCTGCGGCGCTTGCGCTCGCACATCGCGCGCCGGTGCAGACCGTCCGCAGCGCGATCGACGAGCACGGCCTCGAGCCGGCGCTCGGCGAGCGCGAGCGCGAGCTGCTACGCGTGCTCGAGGGCGACGAGGAGATCGAGGAGGACCACCTGCAGCAGCTGCTCGTCGACATCGCCTGGCGCGAGGAGGCGCTGCACGCCCTGCTCTGGGTCCTGCGGCTCGTCGACGACCTGCCACCCGACCAGATGTGTCCCAAGGAGCCGGTCTACGAGCGGCTGGCGCCGGGGTTGAACCCGGCCAACGCGCGCGAGGACCTGCGGCTGCGGCCGCTGAGCGAGATCGCGGCGATGCTCGACTTCTACTACTGCCTGCACTGGAACGCGCGCAAGGCCCAGTACCACGGCGACCTATGGGATTACCAGATCGCCCCGGGCGTGGTGCTCGAGCGCCGGCGCGCGCTCGAATGGCTGTTTCAGGACGTGCAGTGGGAGGACGTCGAACTGGTCTGACCGGCCGCCCGGCGCGATCAGAGCTCGAAGCGCAGGACGACTTCCGTGCCGCCGTCCGCGCCGGCGCGGATCTGGAAGCGGTCCGCGTCGTGGGCCATGAGGCGCATCCCGAGCCCGAGGCCGGGGCTGTCCGGGCGCGGCCCGGGGCCGACGCCGTGATCGCGGATGCACACGTCGATGCAGCTGTCGTCGCGTGCCCGCACGACGACGCGGACGTCGCCCCCGCCGATCCTGCGGTCGCGGTAGGCGTGCAGGACGGCGTTGCTGGCGGCTTCGCTGACCGCGAGCCTGATCTGGCTGAGCTTCGACTCGCGGGCGCCGCAGTTGCGGGCGATGTCGGCGACCGCCCTGCGGATCGCCGGGACCTGCGAGGCCTGCGCAGGGTAGGAGACGTCGAGCGCCGCCTGCCGCTGTGGAGCTGCCATGAGCCGAGCTTACCCGGGGCTCCTGCCCGCATCACCCCCGTTCGGGGGTACGGTGTCCGCCGTGTCGCGAATCCCGATGAACATTGCCGACTATGTCGGCGGCACGCCGATGCTCGAGCTCACCCGGCTCGCACCGGCCGGCGTGCGGCTGTTCGGCAAGCTCGAGTCGTTCAATCCCGGCGGCAGCGTCAAGGACCGCATCGGCGTCGCGATGATCGAGGCCGCCGAGGCCGGCGGGCTGATCGAGCCCGGCCGCACGACGATCGTCGAGGCGACCTCCGGCAACACCGGGATCGCGCTGGCGTTCGTCTGCGCGGCCAAGGGCTACGACCTCGTGCTCACGCTGCCGCAGGGGATGAGCCGCGAGCGCGAGGCGCTGCTGCGGATGTACGGCGCGCGCGTCGAGATCACGGAGTCGCTCGGCGGGATGAGCGAGGCGGTCGACGCCGCGCGAGCGATGGCCGAGCGCCCCGACGTCTTCCTGCCCGACCAGTTCTCCAATCCCGCCAACCCCGACGTACACCGCCGCACGACCGGCCCCGAGCTGTGGGACGCGCTCGACGGCCGCGTCGACGTCCTCGTCTGCGGCGTCGGGACCGGCGGCACGATCACCGGCGTGGGGGAGGTGCTCAAGGAGCGCAACCCGCACGTGCACGTCGTCGCCGTCGAGCCCGCGACCTCGGCCGTTCTGTCGGGTCACGCGCCCGGGCCGCACAAGATCCAGGGCATCGGCGCCGGCTTCGTCCCGCCCGTTCTCAACCGCGAAATCATCGACGAGGTCGTCGCGGTCGACGACGAGGACGCGCTGCGGCTCGCGCGCGACGCCGCCCGCCTGGAGGGCGCGCTCGTCGGCATCTCCTGCGGCGCCGCGCTCGCGGCCGCGATCGAGATCGGGCGCCGCCCGGGCTCCGACGGCAAGCGGATCGCCGTCGTGCTGCCGGACTCTGGCGAGCGCTACGTGTCGACCCCGTTCTTCGCTCCGTAGCGGGCGGCCGCCGGCGCTCGCGGAGAACGCGGGGAGTCGCCGCCGGTACGCTTGGCCGATGTTCGGTCTTGGCACGCTGGCGCGCGTCATGGGCGAGGTGCGCCGCGACGTTGCGGCCGCCCACGCCCGAGATCCGGCCGCGCGCGGCGTCAGCAGCGTCGAGATCCTCGCGAGCTGGCCCGGCGTCCAGGCGATCCTCGCGCACCGCGTCGCGCACGGGCTGCACGCAATCGGGGTGCCGGTCGCGCCGCGCACGCTGTCGATCCTCTCGCGCGCGTGGACCGGCGTCGAGATCCATCCCGCGGCGAGGATCGGCCGCGGCTTCTTCATCGACCATGCGGCCGGCGTCGTGATCGGCGAGACCGCGGAGATCGGCGACGACGTCACGCTCTACCAGGGCGTCACGCTCGGCGGCACCGGCTTTCAGACCGGCAAGCGCCACCCGACGCTGCAGGACAACGTCACCGTCGGCGCGGGCGCGAAGCTGCTCGGCGCGATCACCGTCGGCCACGGCTCGAAGATCGGCGCCAACACCGTCGTCATCAACGACGTGCCGCCGAACACGACCGTCGTCGGCAACCCGGGCCATCCGGTGCGGGTCGAGGGGCGCAGGCCGGAGGGGCCGGACACCGACTGGATCCACCTGCCCGATCCGATCGCCGACGCGATCAACCGCCTGTCGAACCGGATCGCCGAGCTGGAGTGCGAGGTCGCCAAGCTGGCGGGCGGCGACTGCGAGGACGAGGCCGAGGTGCGGCCGCTGCGGCCGGTGCACGGGCCGAGCCCGGCCGGCGGGTAGCGGCTGGGTCAGTAGTAGACGGTACGCGTCCGGTGACGTTCCACCGCCTTGTACCCCGGCGCCTGGCCGCGGCTCCACAGCCAGTTGTCGAGCTCGTGCTCGGTCGCGCCGGCGCGCTCGGCGATGAGCTCGCAGGCGCGCACCGCGCAGGCGCGGATCTCGCGCTCCTGCGGACCTGACGGCAGCACCAGCCCGGCGTCGATGTGCGCGGCGAGGCGCTCGTCGTAGCGCAGCACGCCGTCGCAGCGCAGCACGTGCGGCACGAGGTTGTCGGCGAAGATCGTCAGGCGGTGCAGGTCGTGGAACTCCGCGACGCGGGCGAGCTCGAGGTTCGCCGGAACGATCTGCGCGCGCTTGTAGAAGCCACGGTCGGCGAACAGCGCCATGCCCCGGGCGAGCAGCGTCGCGAGCGCCTCCGCCGACCCGCGTGCCTCGCGCGCGAGCGCGAGCGCGTCGCGGTCGCCGAGGAACGCGCCCAGCGCGCGCAGCGCCTGCGCGTAGAGCGCCATGAGCTCGTGGTCGCGCGCCTGGCCGAGCGCCTCCGCGATCTCCTCGGTGCTGATCGCCCGCAGCTGCGCCGGGGTCCACGGGCCGTGCTCCCGGAAGCGGTCGGCGATCGCCCAGGCGACGGTGAAGTAGCCCGACGATCGCGCGCGCTTGCGCAGCGTCGGAAACCAGCCCGAGCCGAAGTTCACGCTGTCGAGCGTGAGGAAGTACATCGCGACCTCGGCCGGCGAGCCCTCGAGGTAGTGGCGCACGGGGTCGGGCGCGGGCGGCGGCGCCGGCTGCACCTCATCGAGCGCATCGAGGTCGATCCGCACCCAGCGCGCGGTGGCCGCGATCTGCGCGCAGCTCGCGCGGACCTCGTCGCAGAGCCTCGCCGCCACGTCTTGAGCCTCCCTCGATCGACGCCGCGAGTATAGGCAAGCCCGCGGTGGCTCCGGTGCCGCGCCTATGCTCAAGCGCCATGCCCGACACGGCCTCCAGCGACCGCATCGAGGACCTCCTCGCGGGCCTCAACCCGCCCCAGCGCGACGCCGTCACGCACGGCCAGGGGCCGCTGCTGATCCTCGCCGGCGCGGGCACCGGCAAGACGCGCGTGCTGACGCATCGCATCGCGTTCCTCGAGGGCACCGGGATGGCGCGCGCCAACGAGATCCTCGCGATCACGTTCACGAACAAGGCCGCGCAGGAGATGCGCGACCGCGTCGAGCTGCTGCTCGGCCGGCGCACGCGCGCGATGTGGGTCATGACCTTCCACGCGGCCTGCGCGCGGATGCTGCGGGCAGACGCGCCACGGCTGGGATACACGCGCCAGTTCACGATCTACGACCAGGCCGACGCGCGCCGCCTCGTCAAGCGCTGCCTGGAGGGCAACCGGGTGGACACGAAGCGCTACACGCCCGGTGCCGTGCACCACCAGATCTCCGATGCGAAGAACAAGATGCGCGACGCCGACGCCTACGGCCAGATGGTCGGCTCGTACTTCGAGCAGACCGTCGCCGACGCCTACCGCCTCTACGAGCGCGAGCTGCATCGGATGAACGCGATGGACTTCGACGACCTG
>DATMJM010000454.1:0-5254 GCA_035553935.1 Solirubrobacteraceae bacterium | reverse complement strand
GGTCGGTGGCGAACTGCAGCCAGCGCCACCGACCTGCTCATGCTCGTCGCCGCCGTCGTCGCCTCCACCGCGGTCGCGGGCGGCTGGACGGCCGGCGCCACGGGGGCGGCGTATCCCGCCGCCGCGACGTTGCTGTTCCCGGCGCTCGTGCTCGTGTCGATGTGGCTGCGCGGGGTCTACGGCCCTCACAGCAGGCGCTCGATCGTCGACGTGCTCGGGGTGGTCGTCGTCACGACGACGTTGGCGATGATGGCGCTCGTCACCGCCGCGTTCTTCATCGGCGTCGAGGCCGATGCGCCACATGCGCTTCGTCTGTGGCTCTTCGCTTCGGTGACGGTCGGCCTCGGGCGCGCGGTTGCGCTGCTCGTTCAGCGCCAAGCGCACCGCAGCGGCCGGATCGGGCTGCCGACGCTGGTCGTCGGCGCCGGCGAGATCGGGTCCAAGCTCGTCCGCAACCTGCGTGCTCATCCTGAATACGGATTCGTGCCGATCGGCATGCTCGACGTCCAGCCGTCCCCGTTCGACGACGATCGGGGCGTTCCGCTCGTCGGCTCACCCGAGGAGCTGGTGGCCGTGGCGCTGCAGATGCGAGCCGAGCACGTGATCCTCGCGTTCTCGAGCGTGTCCGACCGCGTGCTGCTGGCGCAGATCCGCCGCTGCGAGGAGGCCGGGATGAAGGTCTCGCTCGTGCCGCGCCTGTTCGAGTCGCTCAACGAGCGCGTCGAGGTCTCGAACCTCGGGACGCTGCCCATCATGTCGCTGCACCGGGTCGACCCCGATGGCTGGCAGTTCCGCGTCAAGTACGTGCTCGACCGGGTGGTCGCGGCGGTTGCCCTCGCCGTGCTGCTCCCGGTCATGCTGCTCGTCGCGGCCGCCGTGAAGCTGACGTCACCGGGGCCCGTATTCTTCCGGCAGCGGCGGGTCGGGCGCGACGGCCACGTCTTCGACCTCCTGAAGTTCAGGTCGATGTACGTCGCCGGCGACAACGGCATCGCGTTCGTTCCGCGCTCGGGTCTCGCCCCCGGTGGAATCGAGGGCGTCGACCGCCGCACGCCGCTGGGGCGCCTGCTGCGCCGCACGTTCTTGGACGAGCTGCCTCAGCTGCTCAACGTGCTGCGGGGCGACATGAGCCTGGTCGGGCCGCGGCCGGAACGCCCCGAGTACGTCGAGCTGTTCGAGGCGCAGGTCAGGCGCTACGGCGACCGTCATCGCGCGAAAGCCGGCATCACGGGCTGGGCGCAGGTGCACGGGCTGCGGGGCCAGACTGCGCTGGCCGAGCGCATCGAGTACGACAACCAGTACATCGACAACTGGTCGCTGCGCATGGACCTGAGAATCCTGCTGCTGACCGCGGCCACGATCTTCTCGAACCGCTCCGACTGAGTGCACGGGCTCCCCGAGCCGTAGTCGCCAGCAGGAACCCGCCGTGCGCGTCCTGATGGTCTCCCAACCCGCCGACGGCGGTGCGTTCGAGCATGTCGTGCGGCTCGCCAAGGGGCTGCGCGGCCGCGGCCACGAGGTCACGTTGTGCGGTCCTCTCGGCGGGCTGGAGGGGATCGTCGGCGGCGACGTCGAGCGGCTCGAGATGACGCGCGAGATCTCCATCGGGCGCGACGCGCACGCAGCGGTCGGCCTCGCGAGGATCGTGCGTCGCGTGCGCCCCGACGTGATCCACGCCCACAGCTCCAAGGCGGGCGCGCTGGCCCGCGCGGGGCGGGCGGCTGCACCGCGCGTGCCGGTCGTCTACACCCCGCACGGCTTTGCCTTCGCCGGCTTCGTCCGGCGCGAGGCGGACCGGATTCTGTATCGAGCGATCGAGCGCGGCTTGGCTCCGCTCGCCAGCCGCACGCTGTGCGTGTGCGAGGCCGAGGGCCGGCTGGCGGCGTCGGTGGGTCCGGTGCGGCGGGTGCGGGTCGTTCACAACGGCATCGATCCGCTGCCTGCCGGCGAGCCGGCCCCGGAGCTTGCCGAGCTGCGTCGCAGCGGGCCGGTGATCGGGGTGCTGAGCCTGCTCAGGCCGGGCAAGGGAGTGGAGACGCTCGTCGAGGCGATGCGGCAGGTGAGCGCACGCCATCCGTCCGCCACCGTCGCGATCGCCGGGGATGGCTCCGAGCGTCCTGTGCTCGAGGCCCGGATCCGCGCCGCCGGACTCGACGGGCGCGTACGGCTCATCGGCATGACCGCGGGTCCGGTGCCGCTGCTTCGCGGCAGTGATGTGTTCTGCAATCCGTCCTGGGCCGAGTCGCTGCCGCTCTCCCTGCTCGAGGCGATGCACCTCGACCTTCCGATCGTCTCGACGGCTGTCGGGGGCTGTCCCGAGGCCATCGAGGACGGCCGCACGGGACTGCTCGTCGCGCCCCGCGATCCGGCCGCGCTGGCCCGGGCGCTCATCGCCGTGCTGGACGATCCGCGGATGGCGCGCGACCTCGGCGAGCGCGCCGGCCGCGTCGCGCGGGAGCGCTTCACCAGCGATCGGATGGTGCAGGACACGCTCGGCGTCTATCAGGAGGTTCTCCGTCACTAGCATTCGTCTGGTGCGCCCGCGCCGACAGCGATCCGTGCCCTCGTAGATGGGCATCCCGGGCACACCGAGCACGGGGCGCGACGGCGGCGAGGACGAGCGTGTCGACGTACGGCGCTACCTCGCCGCGCTGCGCCGCAACGCCCGGCTCATCGCGGTCGTCGTGATCGTCATAACGGGGGCCGTCAACGCCATCTCGCTCAGCCTGCCGCCGACGTATCACGCGCAAGCCAAGATCGTCCTCGAGGAATCCACCTCGGTCCTCGGGCAGAGCGACGCCGCCTCGGTGCAGAGGCGGCTGGCCACGACCACGCAGCTGCTGACCGCGCCGCGCATCCTCGCCGACGCGGCGCGGCGGCTCGGCGTCAGCGGAGGCTCGCTGTCGGGCGGCGTCAAGCCCTCCATCGACCCGAACGCGAACATCATCAACGTCGTGGGCGTCCACGAGCGGCCGGAGCGTGCTGCCGCCATAGCCAATGCGGTCACGGATGCGTTCCTCGCCGACCGAGCCGAGCTCGTCCGCCGCCAGATAGCCCTCGCCCGGCAGACGACGCAGGCTCAGATCAACGAGTTGTCCGCCCGCGGCCAGGGTGGTCCCGAGCTGTCGGCGCTGCGCCAGCGTCTCGCGGAGCTCGGCGTCGCGGAATCGACCATCGGAACCGACCTGCGGATCGCCGAGCGCGCCCAGACGCCCGATTCGCCGGTCTCGCCGCGCCCGCTGCGCAACGCGATCCTGGCGCTGTTCGCGTCGATCTTCCTCGGTGTCCTGATCGCCCTGGCGCGCGACCAGCTCGCGCCGCGCGCCGGCACGTCGCGGGAGCTGGCGGCCATGCTGGAGCTGCCGGTGCTCGCGGGCATTCCCCACGTCCCGCGACGGTGGCGGACACGCAAGGTCCGAATCCTCAGCGAGGTCGAGGCCGAGGCCTACCAGACCCTGCGAGCTGCGCTCGAGTTCTCGGCATGGAACGACGACGATCGCGTGCTGCTGGTCACCAGTGCGGTGGCGGCCGAGGGCAAGACCAGCGCCACCGCCCGGCTCGGACGCGCGCTCGCCCGCGCCGGGCACAAGACCCTCATCATCTCGGCGGACCTGCGGGTGCCCAAGCTCCACGAGCACTTCGACCTCCCTCGCAGCGTCGGTCTGGCGGAGATCCTGATGTCGCTGGATTCGAAGTCGAGCACGGAGATCTCTCCCGAGCTCTTCTCGCGCGCGGCGCACGTCGTCGTGGCCTCCCACAGCCGCGACGGCGGCGCCGGCAGCCTTCATGTGATCGGCAGCGGGTCGAAGGTCAGAGATCCGGGCCGGCTCGTGTCGGGGCAGGCGATGCGCACGTTCCTCCTCGACCTCAGGCGCAGGGACTACGACTACGTCCTGATCGACGCGCCGCCGCTGATCGGCCTCGTCGATGCCCAGGTGATCGCGCAGTGGACCGACGCGATGCTCGTCGTCGCGCGGCTGGATCGCCTCACGCTCGATCACGTCAGCGAGCTGCGCGCGGTGCTCGATCGCCTCGAGCGGCCCGCGCTCGGCCTCGTGGTCATCGGCGTGCAGGGCGAGATCTCGCGCTACTACATGGGCAGACGAGCGGCGACCGTGGGCGGGGAGCTCGACGGCGCCGATCGATAGGCGCTGCTCGTGGGCGCGCGTGAGCCGGCCCAGATCAGCGCTGCCACGACGAAGAGGTGGCGCCAGTGCAGCGTGTCCACCACCGCCGAGTTGATCAGCAGCCCGATCCACGCGGCGAACAGCGCCGCGGGCCCGATGCCGTAGGTGTGCCGGCCGAGCACCACGTTGCGCCCCGCCAGCACGAGGGTCGTGAGAAGCAGTGCGACGATCACTAGGAAGCCGATGACGCCCTGCTCGGCCAGGACGCGGACGTAGATGCTGTGGCTCGAGATGTCGACCAGGACGTCGAACTGCCCGGGGCCTATGCCGACGGGATACTGCTCGGCGAGGGCGATGCCTCGTTCCTGCGCACCGAAGCGGTCGCTGTCGTACCTCTGCAGCGCCGCCCGCTCCTGGAGGAAGCCGAGCGACCCCGTGACCGCCACCACGCCCGCCACCGCCATGCCGCCGAACACCATCACGCCGAGAACGGCAGCGGCGTGGCGGACGCCACCGCGACGCAGCGCGAGCACTGCGAGCTGAACCACGAGGCCGACGACCAGGCTGATCCACGCCGCGCGCGAGAACGACAGGATCACCCCGATCACGAGGATGCTGAACAGCAGCAGCTTCGTGCGTCGCGAGGAACGCAGGAGCCTGGGGCGCAGCATCTCCTCGACGAGGATCAGCGCGGCGGGGATCAGGAACGGCCCGTAGACGTTGGGATCCTCGAACAGGCCGACGCCGCGCGTTCCCTCGTACGCCAGCAGGTAGCCGCCGCCGGGCAGTGGCACGTACAGCGCGAGGGACGTCAGGAGCGCCCAGAAGGCGGCGCCCGCGACGTACGCGCGCACGAGCATCTGCGCCCGCGAGAACGAGTCCACGAACGCGGTGAGCCAGACCGCGAAGACCGCCAGGTAGAGCGTGATCAGCATGTAGCGGATCGCCGCCTGCGTGCTGACGGCCTCGATCGCCGAGAGGAGGTTGAGCGCCACGAAGGTGCCGAGCAGCGAGAAGATCACGACCGGTACGCGCTGCAGGTTGAACCGGCCTGTCACCACGGCGATGGCGATCACGACACCGAAGACCGCGTCGGGGGCAGCGGGTTCGCTGCGCACCACGCCGAG
>DATMJM010000453.1:0-3291 GCA_035553935.1 Solirubrobacteraceae bacterium | reverse complement strand
GGCTTCGAGCTCGCGCGCGAGCTGGCGGCACGGCGCGACGAGAGCGATCCGGAGACCCAGTGATGACGCACGCAATCGTGCTCGTCGAGGCCGAGCGCGACGTGATGTCGACGCTCGGCGGAGCACTGGCCGAGGTCGAGGGCGTCCGCGAGGCCTACTCGGTCACCGGCGAGTGGGACTTCGTGTGCATCGTGCACGTCAAGCGCCACGAGGACCTCGCCAACGTCGTGACGAACCAGATCTCGTCGATGCCCGGCGTCGCGCGGACGCACACGATGGTCGCCTTCGAGGCGTTCTCCAGGCACGACCTGGAGACGATGTTCTCGATCGGGCAGTAACCCGGCGCCCGGAAGGTCGCCGGGGCGTGCTCAGTTCTGGTCCTGCCACCCGCGCGCGAATCAGACGGCGCGGTCCTTCCACTCGTGCGCCATGAGGGCGATCCCGATCGCGCCCGAGATCGTCAGGACCGTGCCCGTCGCGCCGCGATGGCAGCGCTGGCCGAAGATCCACAGGCGACGGCGAACGCGGTCGTGACGAATCGGCTTGCGGTTGTGTGGAGCAGTCGTCGTAGCCATCCGGGCATCACTGCCTCCGTTATCGGCCGGTCGCTCGTGCGTCGCCGCACACGCACCGCGCGGACTCGATCACGCGTCCAGGCGTCAGAATGGACCGGGTGCCCGTGGTCAAGGCCGAGTACGGCCCGACGCTCCTGCAACTGCTCTCCGCCCGGCCGCTTGCGGTTCGCGCCGCCGCGGCCGCGCTCGCCGCGCTGATCGCCGCCGTCGCGGTGTACGTCGCGATCGTCACGCGGCCGGACGAGACGGCGGTGCTCGTCCGCGAGCCGGTCACGTTCAACCTCGTCCACGGCGACGAGTGGGAGCGCGTCGCCGCGGGCGGCGCGCTCGTCGGCCTGCGCCACGAGCGCGACGGCCTGCTCCTGGATTCCTACGTGATTCGCGACCTGCGGCTGCCGCCGTACCGCGGCGCCGCCAGCGGGACGCTGCCGATCTACGCCACCAGCCACGTGCGCGACCTGCGCGCGCGCTACCGGCACTTCGAGCTCGTCGGCGAGGGTCGCGCGCGGATCAACAACGCGATCGGCTACGAGGTGACGTTCCGCGCGCGGATCGGGGAGCGGCGGCTCTACGGCCGCCACTACCTGCTCGTCGAGGAGGAGCCCGAGGGGCGCCGCCGCGGCGTCGTCATCGAGCTCGGCTCGACGCCGGCGGCCGGCACGCCGAGCGCCACCGAGATCGGCAACCACGGAGCGCTGAAGACGCCGCTGCGTTCCTTCCGCTTCGGCGAGGACCGCAAGGGGGGAACCGCGTGATCGAGTGGTCGGACTTCGAGAAGGTCGACATGCGCGTCGGCAGGATCGTCGCCGTCGACGACTTTCCCGAGGCACGCAGGCCGGCGTGGAAGCTGCGCATCGACTTCGGCCCCGAGCTCGGGGAGAAGCGCTCGTCGGCGCAGATCACGAACTACGCGCGCGAGGAGCTCGAGGGCCGCCTCGTCGTCGCCGTCGTGAACTTCCCGCCGCGCCAGATCGGCCCGGTGCGCTCCGAGGTGCTGGTGCTCGGCGCGGTCTCCGACGGCCATCCGGTCCTGCTGCTCGAGCCCGACGAGGGCTCGCAGCCGGGTGACCGGATCGCGTGAGCGGCGCGGACTAGCGGCGCCCGCGCGCGGAGCGGCGCCCGCCGGCCCGCGGGCGCGCCTTGACGCCGCCGGTGCCGGCCGCGGCGGGCACGAGGTCGGGATCGGGCTCCGCCGGCGCCGGCGGCGGAGCGGCGGGCACTTTCGGAGCCGTCTCGGGCGCCGCGACCGGTGGCGTGACGGGCTCGCTCGGAGCGGCCGTTCCGCCCGTCGGCGCCACGGGCACGGGCGCCTCGCCGGCCTTCGCGGTATCTGTGACGGCCTCGCCGGGCGCCGGGGCGGCGGCCGCGGCGACCGGCTTCGTCGTCGCGGCGGGCTCCGGGACGGCCGTGGGATCGGACGTCGGCTTCGTCGACTCCGGCTTCGCCTGGGCAGCCGTCACCGTCGGCTCCGCCGGCTTGGGCTTGGCCTTCGCCGGGGCCGTGGGCTGCTGGGCGGCCGCGACGACGACCGGGGCGACGCGCGCCGCCGGCGCCGGCGCCGGCACGGGCGTGGCCTTCGCGGCCGGGACCGCGCGCGCGCCGGCCTTCGTCTGCACGTGCTTGACCTCGACCGCGCCGGCCGTGACGATCGCGGCGGCCGCGAGCGTGGCGGCGGTCTTCGTGGCGATCGTGCTCACGCCGGCGGAGATCGCCGACGTCCCGCCCGTCGCCGCGACGGTGGCGGCGGCGGCTCCGGCGGCGCCGCCCGCGCCCGCGGACGCCGTCATGCCGAAGTGCGTCAGCAGCACCTTCTTGAAGAGCAGCAGCGGCGCGGCGGGAAAGACGACGGCGAGCGCCCTGTTCGTGCTGCGCAGCTGGGCCTTGAAGCCCTGGCAGCGGTCGCAGCCGCGCACGTGGCGGCGAGCCGGGGCGGTCGAGCGGCACAGCCCCTCGGCAACCTCGCCGAGCTCCTCGCGGACCTGATCGCAGCTGAGCGTGCGCGCCTCGGCGGCCTCGGCGAGCGACACGCGCGCGCGCACGAGCAGCGACTTGACCGACGGGATCGTCGTCTCCATCGCCTCGGCGATCTGCTCGTAGGACAGCGCATCGATCTCGCGCAGCAGCAGCGCCGTCTTCTGCGTCTCGGGCAGATCCTGGACGTCGGCCACCAGCAGCCGGAACTCCTCGCGCTTGTGGACCTTGTCGGCGGTCGTGACGCCGCCCTCGGAGAGGTGGACGTCCATCGAGTCGACGCCGATCGGCTGGACGCGGCGCAGGTGGTTGAGCGACCGGTTGCGCGCGATCCGGTACAGCCACGGGCGCACGTTGATCGGCCGGTCGTCGCCGAGGATCGCGTTGAAGGCGGCGGCGAAGACCTCCTGCAGCACGTCCTCGGCGTCCTCGCGCGAGCCGAGCATGTGGCGGCAGAAGGCCAGCAGGCGGGTCTGGTAGCGCGCGACGAGCGTCTCGAAGGCGGCGTGGTTGCCGCGGCGGACGAGCGCGATCAGCCGCTCGTCGGACTGCAGCCGCAGCAGCGGGGTGGGCCCCCGCATGCCGATCGGGATGGAATGGTGGAGAGCGCTGGCTTCCATGGGCTGACGGCGGCATTGTGCCGCTGGTCGGTTGAACCCCGCGCGCGGCGCGAAGTTCCGAGGTTTCTCGGCCTCCGGGCAGCCTAGCGGCGGGGCGGCCGCGCTTCGTGAGGATGCCGTGAGGA
>DATMJM010000452.1:0-2292 GCA_035553935.1 Solirubrobacteraceae bacterium | reverse complement strand
CGGCCGGGCGACTCGGTGCGGAAGCTGACGGCCGAGATGTCGCGTCCGCCCGGCGGCGGGGCGGACGCCGACGTGACCGGCGACCCCAACTGCCACCCCGCAGCGCCGGCCGGACGCGACATCTCGGCCGTCAGCTTCCGCACCGAGTCGCCCGGCCGCTTCGAGGTCCTGCCGCGCTTCCGCGGCACCTCGACGGCGTCGCCGCACGTGTCCGGCGTCGTGGCGCTCGTGCTCGCCTCGCGCCTGCTAGGCCGCAACCCCGCGCCGTCGGCGGTCGAGCGCCACCTCGAGAGCACGGCGCGCGATCTCGGCGCCCCGGGCCGCGACCGCTTCTACGGCGCAGGGCTCGTCGACGCGGCGCGCGCGACGGCGCCGCTCACGTCGTCCGGATGATCAGCACCGAGCACGGTGCGTGGTGCGAGATCTTGTTGGGCACGGAGCCCAGCAGGAAGCGCTTCGCGCCCGTCATGCCCTTGTTGCCGACGACGATGAGGTCGCTGCCGCGCTCCTCCGCGACATCGAGGATCGCGTCCGCCGGGTCGCCCTGACGGGCGAAGACCTCGACCTCGACGCCCGCGCCGCGGACCTCGGCGGCGGCCGCCTCGAGCGTCGCGACGACATCCTTGCGGGGATTGATGATCCAGTGCAGGTCCTCGGGGACGACGATCTCCTCGCGCAGGCGCGCGTCGGACACCGGCTCGTAGGCGCTGACGAGCTCGATGCGGGCGCCGACGGCGCGCGCCAGCTCGATCGCCTGGCGCACCGCCTGCCTGGCGGTGTCGGACCCGTCCGTGCCGACGACGATCGAGCGGAACATCCCGCCTATCGCCGCGCCATCAGACGAGCTTGACGATCGCGATCACGGCCCCGACGAGGACGAAGAACACGATCGCCGCCTGCATCCAGATCCAGGTCGGCGACACGTGCCGGCCTAGGCCTCGCGCAGCTTGGAGTTGATCGCCGCGATCGCGGCGTCGATCCGGCCGTTGACGGTCTGCGTAGCCGCGGTGACCGCCCGCTGCGCCTCGGCGATGCTGCGCGTGTCGGGGTTGCGCAAGGCCGTCGTCGCCTTGTTGATCTCCGTCCCGAAGTCGGTCATCGCCTCGACGAGCTGCTCGTGCTCGGCCTCCACGTCCTGCGGGACGTCGATCGCGCGCAGCTGGTCGACGACCGACTCGATCGCCGTTTCGAAGCGCTCCAGCGTGCGGCGGTCGCGCGCGGGCGAGCTCTGCGGCGTGATCTCCTGCGAGACGCTGGTCACGCGCGCGGCGAACGCCTCCTGCGCGGCGTTGACCTCGCGCACATAGGCGTTCTTCTCCTCGCGGCTCCCGTCGTCACCGCACGCGGCGAGTGCGATCGCACCGCCCAGCAGCGCGACCAGCGCGACGATTCTGAGGACCCCGGACATGGCAGCGCAATCTACCTGCCGGGACCGTCAGCGCGCCGGCACGGGCGCAGGCGCGACCGCCTCGGGCGGCGCATGCTGGGTTGTCCGCTGCTTTCGCTCCAGGAACGGCCGCTCGACGTAGCGGTAGGTCAGCATGCCGCAGAGGACCGTCAGCGGGAAGCCGATGAGCCCCATGATCGCGACCCGCGTCTCGATGCTCTGCCCCCTGCCCATGATGTGGTCGAGCTCCAGCAGCACCCAGATGTGCACGAGGTAGAACGAGTACGAGCGCGCCCCGAGCCACAGCATCGGCTTGTTGGCGAACAGCCAGGGCGCGCGGTCGGTGCCCAGCTGCAGCACGACGAGCCCCGCGAACAGCAGCCCGGTCGCCAGCGCGGCCAGCAGCGCGCGCACGCCGAGCGCGTGGTGGATCGGCGTCTGGCGCGGGTCGTAGTCGCTCGTCGCGTAGACGATCGCGCACAGCAGGCCGAGCGCGAACGCCGTCCACGCGATCGTCTTGGCCAGCCGCGCGCGGTTGCGCACGTGGCGCGCGAAGAGCGGCTCGGCGATGCCCAGGGCGACGCCCGGCATGAAGGCGTAGAGGATCGCCGGGGGGCTCGTCAGCCAGGCGAAGAGGTACTTGTCGTAGGCGCGCAGCGCGATGCTGACGAACGTCACGACCGCGATGACGGCGATCGCCAGCGCGGCGCGCGCATGAGGCCCCTCCAGCCGCGCCGCCGCGAGGTACGCGCCGTACGCCGCGAGCGGGATGATCACGTAGAAGCCGACCTCGGCGCCGATCGACCACGCCGGCCCGATCGGGATCGACGCCGGTCCGGCGGTCTGCCCCTGGATGAAGAGGAACTGGCCGAGGACCTGCCACAGTGTGCTCGTCTCGGCGCCCG
>DATMJM010000451.1:0-2679 GCA_035553935.1 Solirubrobacteraceae bacterium | reverse complement strand
GATCAGCGGCGGCTTCATCTCCGTCTTCCTCATCGGCGGGATCACCGGCGTATTCCTCGCCGTCTTCCCGGTCGACTGGCAGCTGCACGACACCTACTTCGTGGTCGCCCACCTGCACTACGTGCTCGTCGGCGGCGCCGTCTTCGCGATCTTCGCCGGCATCTACTACTGGTATCCGAAGATGACCGGTCGGATGATGAGCGAGTCGCTGGGCAAGTGGTCGTTCGCCTTCATGTACATCGGGATCAACGTCACGTTCCTGATCCAGCACTCGATCGGCCTCGACGGCATGCCGCGGCGCGTGTACGAGTATCCGGACATCGGCAACCTCGCGCTGTACAACCTCATCTCGACGATCGGCTCGTTCATGCTCGGCTTCGGCGTCCTGCTGACGGTGTGGAACGCCATGCGCTCGCTCAAGAAGGGCGCCGTCGCCGGACCTGATCCCTGGAAGGGCAACACGCTGGAGTGGTTCGTCGAGTCGCCGCCGCCGCTCAACAACTTCGACGTCATCCCGCGCGTGCGCTCGGTCGAGCCGATGAAGGACATCCGCCGCCAGGTCGCCCGCCAGACTGAACGCTCGACGGAGCTCACGCCGGCGGGCGCGGGATCTGAGCGCTGATGACGGCGTCGCCGGCAGTCGTCGCGCGCGTCCACACGGGGTGGCGCCAGGTCGTCTCGGACTACGTCGCGCTGACGAAGCCGAAGGTGCAGTCGCTGCTGCTGCTGACGACCGTCTGCTCGATGGAGATCGCGGGCGACCCGTCGGCCGCCCTCATCGCGCTGACGGTAGTCGGCGGCTACCTGTCGGCTGGTGGCGCGGGCGCCGTCAACCACTGGTACGACCGCGACATCGACGCGCTCATGCCGCGCACCGCCGGACGGCCGGTCCCCTCGGGTCGGGTCTCGCCGGCGGCCGCGCTCGTCTACGGCTGCGTGCTGGCGCTGCTGTCCTTCCTGCTGCTGGCGACGACCGTGAACCTCCTCGCGGCGTCGCTGGCGCTGGCGGGCTTTCTCGGCTACGTCTTCGTCTACACGGTCTGGCTCAAGCGCCGCACGCCGCAGAACATCGTCATCGGCGGCGCAGCGGGCGCCGTGCCGCCGCTCGTCGGCTGGGCCGCCGTCACCGGCGGGCTCGGCGGTATGCCGCTGTACCTCTTCGCGATCGTCTTCTTCTGGACGCCACCGCACTTCTGGGCGCTCTCGCTGCTCATGAAGTCCGAGTACGAGCGTGTCGGCGTCCCGATGCTGCCCGTCGTGCGCGGCGAGCAGGAGACGCGCCGGCAGATCCTGCTCTACGCGGTTCTGCTGTGGGCGGTCACGCAGCTGCCGTTCTGCGCGGGCGGCCTCGGAACGCTGTACCTCGTCTCGTCGCTCGCGCTCGGCGCGCTGTTCATCACCGGCGCCGTCGTGCTGTATCGGCGCGCCGACCGGCGCAGCGCCCTGCGCCTGTACCTGTTCTCGCTCGCCTACCTCGCGCTGCTGTTCGGCGCGATGGTGCTCGACGTCAAGCTCTAGGATCGGCGGCCCATGGACCAGAAACTCGCCCGCAAGAACCTCCGCTCCGGCCTGCTCGGGGGCGCCGTGTGCTTCTTCATGTTCGGCATGACGTTCGTCGCCGCGGCGATCTACGTGTCCTAGGAACGGCTGTGAGCACGCTCGAGCCCGACCCGCCGCCCGCCGGAGAGCACATCCACCTCCCCGGCCCGAGCCTGCAGCCGATCGGGGTGGCGCTCGGCATCACGCTCGTGCTCGTCGGCGTGACCCTGGGGCTGTTCATGGTCGTGTGCGGGCTCGTCCTGACGCTGTGGGTGATCATCCGCTGGACCGCCGATACCCGGCGCGAGATGCGCGCGCTGCCCGAAGACCTCGGCGACCACTAGGAGCAGCCTGCCGGGGGCGCCGCACCGCCGGCGTGTGGACAAAGTCTGGACAGCGAGCGCCTGCGCGCCAACATGAGGATGCACGTTCATCCTCCGCCGGGTAAAGGGCCGTAACTGTGACCATGGAAATTGCGATTCAACGTCCCGCCACGGTCCGTCACCGCACGAGCTTGTTCCGCGATGCCATCGCGATCGTCGAGACGGAGTACGGATCTGACCTGTCGCTCGACGACATCGCGCGCCGTGTCGCCTCCTCGCGGCGCCAGCTGCAGCGCTCCTACGCCGAGATCGGCGACACGACGTTCCGGGAGCACCTCACGTCGGTCCGCATGGAGCGCGCCGCTGAGCTGCTCATGACGCGCGGACTGACCGTGCGCGAGGTCGCCCAGCGCGTCGGCTACCGCCAGCCCGCGCAGTTCGCCAAGGCCTTCCGTCGCCACCACGGGCTCGCGCCGTCGGCGTTCCGCGAGGCTCGCCGCTTCCGCGGCGCTGCTGCCGGGACGGCGGCCGCCGCGGCCTGAAGGCCCGCGCGGCCAGGGCCCGGCAGCGGCCGCCGGGCCGCCGCCGAGCGTCGCTGCGCCGGGCGCTGCGGTACCTGATCGCGTTCGTCGCGCGCACCACATAGGATGCCGGGCCGCATGAGCGAGGACCCCCGGCGCGAAACCCGCATCCCCCTGGTGCAGATGGCGATCGTGGCGTTCGTCGCCTCGGCGATCGGCATCGCCGCAGGCGTGGCGATCGAGTGGTTCCCGGAGGATGCCTCGACGCAGGCGGGGCCGATCGATCGCCTCTACGA
>DATMJM010000450.1:0-5651 GCA_035553935.1 Solirubrobacteraceae bacterium | reverse complement strand
GCTCGACGGCGGGCTCATGTGCACGGCGTCGCACAACCCGAAGGCCTACACGGGCGCCAAGCTCGTGCGCGAGGGCGCGATCGCGCTGAGCGGCGACGCCGGCATCCAGGAGATGCGCCAGCGGATCGCCGACGGGCTCGGCGATCCGCCGGGCGGCGGCGCCGTCGAGGAGGTCGACATCTACGAGGACTTCCAGGAGGCGGCGCTGAGGTTCATCGACCCGGACGCCGTCAAGCCGCTGCGCGTCGTCGTCGACGGCGGCAACGGCATGGCCGGACCGATGATCGGGCCGCTGCTCGAGCGCCTCGGCCTCGACCTCGTGACCCACTACTGGGAGCCCGACGGCGAGTTCCCCGACCACGAGCCCAACCCGCTGCTGCCCGAGAACCGCGAGTTCATCATGGCCAAGGTCGTCGAGGAGAAGGCGGACCTCGGCATCGCGTGGGACGGCGACGCGGACCGCTGCTTCTTCATCGACGACGAGGGGCGCTTCGTCGACGGCGACTTCCTCACGGCGCTGCTCGCCGAGTCGCTGCTGCGCAAGTCGCCGGGCGAGGCGATCCTCTACGACGTGCGCGCCAGCCGCGCCGTGCCCGACACCGTGGAGGCGGCCGGCGGGACGGCGCATCCCAACCGCGTGGGGCACGCGTTCTTCAAGACGCGCATGCGCGACGAGGGCGCGATGTTCGGCGGCGAGGTCTCCGGCCACTACTACTTCCGCGACTTCTACTGCGCCGACAGCGGCACGATCCCCGCGCTGCTGATCCTCGAGCTGCTGAGCGTCGAGGGCAAGAGGATGTCTGAGCTGCTGGAGCCCTATCACTCCCGCTACTTCATCTCGGGAGAGATCAACTCCGAGGTGCAGGACATGCACGCCAAGCTCACGCAGATCGAGCAGCGCTACGACGACGCGAGGATCGACCATCTCGACGGCGTCTCGGTCGACTACGACGCCTGGCACTTCAACGTGCGCACGTCGAACACCGAGCCGCTCATGCGCCTGTGCCTGGAGTCGCTCGTGTCGGCCGAGGACATGGAACGACGCCGCGACGAGGTACTGGCGCTCATCCGCTCATGAGCGCCGCGAAGGCGGCGCTCGCGCGCGCCGCCGACGCCGGGATCCACTGCCTGGCGATCCCGACGCCGTTCCGGGTCGGCCGCGTCAACACGTACCTCATCGAGGACGACCCGCTCACGCTGCTCGACAGCGGGCCGAACTCGGGCACGGCGCTCGACGAGCTCGAGCGCGCGCTCGCCGCGCACGGACGCCGCGTCGAGGACCTCGAGCTCATCGTCATCTCCCACCAGCACATCGACCACCTCGGGCTCGTGTCGATCCTCGCGCGGCGGTCGGGCGCCGAGGTCGCCGCCCTCGACCTGCTCGCGCCGCGCGTGGAGCGCTGGAAGGAGGGCATGGACGCCGACGATGCGTTCGCCGAGCACGTCATGGCCGAGCACGGCATCCCGCAGGACGTGCGCTACGCGCTGCTGGGCGTCTCGCGGAGCTACCGCGCGTGGGGAGCATCGGCGACCGTCACGCGCCGGCTCGCGCACGGCGCGGCGCTCGAGCTGCGCGACCGCACGCTGCGCGTCCTGCACCGCCCCGGCCACTCTCCGTCGGACACGATCTTCCACGACGAGCGGCGCGGGATCGTCCTCGGCGCCGACCACCTCATCAAGCACATCTCGTCCAACCCGCTCATCTCGCGGCCGCTGGAGGCCGACCTCGACGACGGCGGCGCCGCGCCGCCCGAGCGGCCGCACGCGCTGGAGATCTACATCGAGTCGCTGCGCGCGACGCGGGCGATGGAGGACGTGGAGCTCGTCCTCGCCGGGCACGGCGAGCCCGTCATCGACCACGTCGCGCTGATCGACGAGCGCTTCAGTCTGCACCGGCGCCGCGCGCAGAAGATCCGCCGGCTGATCGCGCAGCGGCCGAGCACGGCGTACGAGATCGCGCAGGAGCTGTGGGGCAACGTCGCCGTGACGCAGGCGTACCTGACGCTCTCAGAGGTGCTCGGCCACGTCGACCTGCTCGTCGCCGAGGGCCGCGCGGCCGAGCAGCGCGACGGCGACCTCGTCCGGTTCGCCGCCGCGTGAGCCCGCGCGATCAGCTCGGGCGCAGGTTCTGCTGGTAGCTGTGGCGGACCTTCTTGCGGCCCCTCGTGCACGTCACCCGCGCGTTGATCTGCGTGTCGGACTGCAGGCGCGACGGGCGCGACTCCTTGCACCGCAGGCCGTTGACGGTCCGGTTGTGGCAGGTGCCCTGGTCGCCGCCGCGCTTGCGGCGGCACTTGTAGTAGGCGATGACGAGCTTGCGCGCCGAGCGGCAGCTGACGTTCGTCGCGCGCAGCTCGGTGAAGTAGCCGCCGTTGAGCCCGGCGGGCTCCTTGGGCGCCTTGCAGCCGCGCGTCGCGGCGGAGCTCGTCTGTGCAGCGGCGAGAGCGACCACGGCGAACACGCCCAGCGCGGCGAGCAGGGTCACGAGGCGGTTGCTGCGGACGTACGTCATACGTTCTCCTTGGTGATCTTTCGATGAGCCTGCTCGGCGACTGAGGCGATCGTCATGCCGAGCGGCCATGATGTCGGACCGTGATCGCCGCCCGCCGCATCCTCAGAATCTTCTCACTGACGCTCGTCGCGCTGCTCGTGCCCTCTGCCGGCCTCGCCGCGACACCCGACCGCGATCCGCGGCCGCACGGCGACCGTCTCGACACCCAGGGCAGCCCGCTGGACCTGCGCTCGGTCTCGCTCGGCCAGCGCGGCACCGAGCTCGTCCTGCGGATCGCGACGGCCGGCGAGTGGGAGCCCACGCAGCTGTCGCCGCTCGAGCGGCGCGCGCTCTGCGTGAAGCTCTACTACGGTCAGCTGCGCACGCCGCGGTCGCAGATCTGCGCGTACGACAAGGGCGAGGGGCTGACGGGCCTCGCCTACGCGCGCCTGGATCCGTTCGGCGGGACGGTCGAGAACCGGCTCATCAGCGCGAGCATCTATCGCTACGACAAGCGCTCGCTGCGCGCGGTGTTCGAGCCCTCCTCGGTGAACCTCAACCAGGGCCGCTACTCGTGGCAGGTCGAGTCGACGTGGTCCTGCGGGTCGTCGCCGGCCTGCAGCGACCGAGCGCCGGACCGCGGCCCCGTGCCGTCGCAGATCAAGCCGCTCGCCGAGCCGCCGTGCTTCGGGGCGGCCGCCCGCAATCCGCGCTACCGCTGCTCCAATCGCGATCTGCGCCACGCGGTGATGCCGCCGCCGTCGGAGGCGGCGCTGACGCCCAACGCGCGCTGCGCGATCGTCTCGATGCGGGTGCCCTACACCTGCCAGTTCGGCGTCCGCGCCGCGATCGCCAACCGCACGGTGGCGCTCATCGGCGACAGCCATGCCGCGCACTGGCGCGGCGCGCTGGAGGTCGTCGCGCAGGCGCGCGGCTGGCGCGGCTTCTCGCTCACGCGCAGCGGCTGCCCGCTGTCGACGGCCGTCCCCCTGCTCGAGACGAAGCGCCGGCGCAGCTGCCAGCAGTGGCGCGGCGCCGTCCGGCGCTGGTTCACCCGCCATCCGAAGGTGCGGACGGTCTTCGTCTCGCAGCTCGCGAGCGCGGGCGTGCGGGCGCCGCGCGGCCGCAGCCGCGAGCAGTACCAGATCCAGGGCTACATCCGCGCGTGGCGGATGCTGCCGAAGACGGTGCGCCAGATCATCGTCCTGCGCGACACCCCGTTCAGCACCGACAACTCGCCGCTGTGCGTCGAGCGCGCGATGCGCGAGCGCCGGCGCACCGACATCGCCTGTGCGGTCTCGCGCCGCAAGGCGCTGCGCCGCGACAGGGCCGCGATCGCGGCCCGGCGCGACCGCTCGGGCCGGGTGCACCTCGTCGACCTGACGCACTTCATGTGCAGCCCGCGGCTGTGCTTCCCGGTCGTCGGGGGCGTGCTCGTCCACAAGGACGCGACGCACATCACCTCGCTGTTCGCGGGCACGCTCGGGCCGTTCTTGCTCAAGCGCGTCAGCCGGCTGCTGGGCGGCTGACGGCCGTCGCTACGCTGCCGGCTTGCGCGCCTCGATCTCGGCGCCGGTGTAGAGCGTCTTGAGCTTGAGCTTCGACGAGCGCTCGTCGAGCGGATAGCCCATGCGGGCGACGAGGAACAGCGCCTTGTTGAGCCGCCGGACCCAGCGGCGGTGGTCGGTCCGCGGCAGCAGGAAGTGAACGAGGTTGGAGAGCTGCAGGAACGCGCCGGAGTACGGCTTCTCGTCGACGCGGGTGACCTCGAAGCCCGCCCGCTCAAAGAGCCGGCGCATGCCGAACGTCGTGAAGCGGCTGACGTCCTCCGGGAAGCCGTGGACGCCGAACGTGAAGGGGATCCACGCGAGCACCGGCGCGCCCGGCCTGAGCACCCGGAACATCTCGCGGACGACCTGGTAGGGGTCCTCGACGTGCTCGAGGACGCTGATCGCCAGCGCGGCGTCGAAGCGCTCGTCCTGCATCGGCATGGCGTGCGCGTCGCCGACGATGTCCGGGTTCTGCGACGTGTCGGCGTCGAACTTCGTCAGCGTGCACCGAAAGAGCGGCCGGTGGTCGTAGTGGCCGGCGCCGACCTCGAGCACCTCGGCGTCGGTCGGGTGCGCGGCCGCCCAGCGCTCGAGCGTGGGCATGAGGATGCGCCGCGAGGCGCCGTGGTTCATGTCGTAGCGGACTTCGCGCAGGCCCATGGAGGCGGCAGCCTAACCGCGGAGTGTCGATCGCCGCCGCCGGGTAGCCGCGGCAGCGTGACGGCGATCATCACGGGCTCGGATTCCGGCATCGGCAAGGCGACCGCCGTCGAGCTGGCGCGCCGCGGCCACGACGTCGGCATCACGTACAGCGCGACGAGGAGGGAGCGCGGGCGACGGCCGAGGAGGCGCGCGCACTCGGCCGGCGCGCCGAGGTCCGCCACCTCGGCCTCACGCAGACCGATGCCGTGCAGCCCGCGATCGACGAGCTCGCGGAGTCGCTCGGCGGGCTCGACGTGCTCGTCAACAACGCCGCAACCGGCGCCGGGACGCCGTTCCTCGAACTCGAGCTGGCGCAGTGGCGCGACGTGCTCGAGGTCGACCTCACCGGCGCGCTGCTGACCGCGCAGGCCGCGGCGCGGCGGATGGTCGGGACCGGCACGCGCGGGCGGATCGTCAACGTGACGTCCGTCCACGAGCACGTGCCCCTCGAGGGCGCGACGCCGTACGTCGTCGCCAAGCACGGCCTCGCCGGGCTGACGAAGATGATGGCGCTCGAGCTCGCCGGACACGGGATCACGGTCAACTCGGTCGCCCCCGGCGAGATCGCGACGCCGATGACCGGCGCCGCGGACGAGGATCCCCGCGACGAGCAGCGGCCGGGAGTCCCCGCCGGCCGGGTGGGCGACGCCCGCGAGGTGGCGCGCCTGATCGCCCATCTCGCCTCGCCCGAGGCGAGCTACACGACCGGGGCGTCGTACGTCATCGATGGCGGGATGCCGCTGATGGCGGCGCAGGCGAACCTCATCGCCCTGGGTTGAGCCCCGCGACCCGCCCGATCCCGACGATCTGGTAGCCGAGCAGCCCCGGGGCGCGGCGCCCGAGGCCCTGCCAGGCCGGCTCCGCGCGCTCGGCGAGCCTCGTCCTGACGTGGTTTCGCAGCGCCGGGA
>DATMJM010000449.1:0-2603 GCA_035553935.1 Solirubrobacteraceae bacterium | reverse complement strand
CTCATCAACCGCCTCGTCACGCTGCGGGCGGGTCGCGAGCGCATCGGCGTCGTCGTCAACGAGGCGGGCGAGGTCGGGCTCGACGGGCAGCTGCTCGGCGAGTCGAGCGGCGACGTCGTCGAGATCGCCGACGGGTGTGTCTGCTGCACGAGCCAGGGCGAGCTGCTCGACGCGATCACCCGGCTGCACCGCGCCGCCGGGCGGCTGGACCGCATCATCGTGGAGACCAGCGGCCTGGCCGATCCGGGACCGGTCGTCGACGCGCTGGCGAGCATCACCCACGTCCTGCGGCTCGACACGATGGTCACGGTGGTCGACGCCGTCCATGCGGTCGACCAGCTCGACCGCGTCGAGAGCCCGGAGGCGCGCCAGCAGCTGCAGCTCGCGACGCATGTCGTCATCAGCAAGATCGACCTCGCCGAGGGCGAGGCCGTCGACGAGGTGCGAGCACGAGCGCTCGCGCTCAACCCGGAGGCGACGGTCGTCGCCTCCGCGCGCGACGAGCTCGACGTGGCGCTGCTGCTCGACCAGTTCGCCTTCAGCGCCGACGCCGAGCACGCGGGCCGCGGGCACGAGCACGGCCACGAGCACCTCGACGTCGAGATCTTCTCGCTCGAGCTGGCGGGCGACCTCGATCCGGGACGCTTCGAGAGCTGGCTCGGCGGGCTGCTCATGCTCAACGCGCCCGACGTGTTTCGCATCAAGGCGATCCTGGCGCTCGCCGGCGAGCCGCGGCGCCAGATCGTGCACGGCGTGCAGACGTACGTCGAGCAGGCTCCGGGCAGCGAGTGGGAGCCCGGCGACCCGCGCGAGAGCCGCATCGTCGTCATCGGGCGCAATCTCGAGAGCGAGCAATGGCGCGGCGAGCTCGAGCGCTGCCTCGTCTAGCGCGGCGTCAGCTCAGGCCGGCGACCGTGTAGACGATCTGGACCGGCACGCACCAGATCACGATCGAGCGCACCCGCCGCGGATCGACGCTGCGCGGCAGCACGTAGTTCTGCTCGCCGATCGTCGACTTCAGGGGGAGGAGCGGTCCGAGCCGCCGCGCGGCGACGACCTGCTTGGTCGTCTTCGGGCGCGGCGCGGTGCTGAACCAGACGTACAGATCGGTGTTCGACGACGTCCGGAACGGATCGAGCCGCAGGGCGCCGCGTCCGTCGGCCAGCCGGTACAGCCGCGCGCGGCCTGTTCCCTTGCGCTCGACCGGATAGAAGCTCCCGCTCGCGAGCACGCGCGTGCCGGACGCGCGCATCGAGGGCAGCGCGGGCTCGTGCAGCGGTGTGTCGACCTGCTGCTCGACCACGACGCTCCAGCGCCCGCCGCCGCGCACGCGCAGCTGCTGCTTGCCGGTCTGCACCCATGTCGCCTCGCCCTTGTCCGGGCAGCGGCCGCCGGGGCGCTCGGCGGCGGTGCGCGGCTTCGGCTCGACCGCGAGCGCGAGGTTGCCGGTCGAGCAGCGCCAGCGAGCGCGCCACTGGATCGCGCGCGCGTGGATCTCGATCGGCAGCGCCCGGTCCGCCGTGCCGTCGAAGCTGCCGACGCGCTCCCAACGCGGCGCCGCGCGGCGCGCGGTCTGCGTGAGGCTCGACTCGCGGCTGACGGCCGTGAACGGATCGGAGGCAGTGCGCGACTTCGCGCTGCCGGAGCCCTCGCCACAGCCGGGGAGCGTGACCGCGGCGAACAGCGCGAGACCGGCCCAGGCGCGCTTCATGTTCTGGTCGATCCCATCTTCGGCCGCCCAGGCTAGCGCCGCGCCGCGGCGTAGCCGTCGCGTATCTGCGCCAGTATCGGCGGCGATGCCGTCTGCGGCGATCCGGCGCCCGCGAACGGCGGCTCCGGCGCGTACTCGAGGATCAGCGCGATCCGCTGCGCGACCTCGTCGCCGGCCAGCAGCGCGGCCAGCCGCAGCGCCATGTCGATCCCGGCCGAGACTCCGGCCGACGTGACGATCCGGCCGCTGACGACGACGCGCTCGTCGACGGCGATCGCGCCGTGGCCGGCGAGCTCGTCGCGCACGAGCCAGTGGCTCGTCGCCGGCACCCCGTGCAGCAGGCCGGCGGCGCCGAGCACCTCCGAGCCCCAGCAGACCGCCGTCGTGTAGCGGGTCTGCTCGTGAGCCTCGCGCAGCCAGGCGAGCACGCGCTCGTCACCGCTCGCCCGCACCGCGCCGGGTCCGCCCGGGACGACGACGACGTCCGGCCGCGGCACGTCGTCGAGCGCGTGCTCGGCGACGAGGCTCAGCGGCCCGTCCGTCGCGATCTCCCCCGGCTCGGCCGCGACGAGCCGCACGTCAGCGCCGGGGATGAGCTTGAGCACGTCGTAGGGCCCGACCGCGTCGAGCGCGACGAGCCCGTCGTAGAGGAGGATCGCGATCTGCATCTCCGCGCGTGGCGGCCGAACGTCGAGGCCCGCCGAAGGCCTAGGCCGGGACGGCGGTCAGGCGGTCGCTGATCTCGAGGATCGCGCGCACGCCGGGCGATCGCTCGTCGAGGTCGATGGGCGCGATGCCCTCGGCGTCCGCGCGATCCTCGAGATCAGCGACCGCCTGACCGCCGTCCCGGCCTAGGCCTTCGGCGGGCCTCGACGTTCGGCCGCCACGCGCG
>DATMJM010000448.1:0-3927 GCA_035553935.1 Solirubrobacteraceae bacterium | reverse complement strand
ATCGGCGTGAAGCACATCGTTCCCAGCAGGCGCAGGACGACTGCGGTGAGGCCGACCGCGCGCACGCGCCCGTCCGCGCCCGGCGGCGTGTAGACCGGGCCTCCGCTGTCGCCCTCGCGCGCGAAGATCCCCGTGCAGATCAGTCCGGTCCGCTCGAGCCTGCCCGCGATCCTGCCGCATTGGTCGGCGCCGCTGGTGCGCCCGGTGAAGCAGACGCGGCGCCCTGACAGCGGCCGTGCCGTGCCGGCGACGAACAGCGGCGGACGCATGATCCCGCGGTCGACGATCGCGGCCGGCCGCCTGCCGGCGCCCGACGGCACGGGCAGGACTAGCGCGTCGAGCCTCGTCTTGCGCTCGAGGTTGCGCTGCACGCGCCCCAGGACGATCCCGGGCTGTGGCGGGCGCCGCAGCGCGGTGTGGCGCCGCCGCGTCGTGTTGGACTTGCGGTTCAGCCCACCGCAGTGCGCCGCGCTCAGGCCCCCCATCCGGCGGTTGAGGCGGATGAGGAACGCCGAGGTGCAGACCGCCGAGCCACGCGGCGCCGGCGCGCCGGGCACGAGCCTGCCGCGCGAGAAGACCAGCTCGCGCCCGGCGCCCCACCCGTCGAGGTCGGGCGCGTCGCCGGGGCGCCGGATGAACACCGATGCGGTGCCGCGCGTCGCGACGAGGTCGTAGGAGCGCTGAAAGCCGGTGGCGGCGGCGCGCAGCGGCGCCCAGCCGGCGCTCACGAGCGTCGCCTCGACGGCGTCGGGTGGCGCGGCGGTCAGCGTCGTGGCGAGCGCGCGCGCCTCCTCGCAGGTGGCGCGGCTTACGTCGATGATGATCGCGTCGCCGGTCTTCACGCAGTGCTCGTACTCGTTGTCCTGCGCGTGTGCGGGCGCCGCGGCGGCGAGCAGCACGGCGGCGGTGAGCAGGACGATCCTGAAGCGGGCGGGCATGCGAGCGGCGATCGTGCCAGACGCCGAGCGCGCGAGCGCCGGTCGTCGCGTGTCTAGGCGCCAGCTGTCGTCAGCTGCGCGAACGCCGCCTCGAGCCGGGCGACGTCGACGGATCCCGGCAGGCCGACCACCACGAGCTGCGACGCGCGCGCATCGTCGCCCCACGGGCGATCGGCCTGGATGCTGAAGCGCCGTCCGACCGCCTGCAGGACGTAGCGGTTGGCGGGATCCTCGTGCAGGTGCAGCAGACCCTTCGCGCGCACGATGCCGTCCGGCAGCGCCTTGAGCTCGTCGACGAGGCCGGCGCCGCTGAGCGGCCGCGCGGCGCTCCAGCTCCACGTCTCGAACTGCGGATGCCGGTGGTCGTGGCCGGCCGCCTGCGGGCGCGCGCCCCGCGGGCGCGCGCCCAGCACGACATCGGCGTCGACCTCGCCGAAGGACGTCTCGACGATCGCCGTCGAGGGCCCCGCGACCTCGCGCAGCCAGGCGCGCGTCTGCACGAGCTGCTCGCCGTCGACGAGGTCGGTCTTGTTGAGCACGAGCAGGTCTGCGGCCCGCAGCTGGCTCATGACGTGGTGGCCCGTCGCCGCGTCGGCCGCGCGCTCGCGCACGGCGTCGGCGTCCGCGACGACGACCACCGCGTCCTTGCGGTAGCCGGGCATGTCGCCGAGCACGACGATCGCGCCAGGGTCGGCGACCCCGCTGGCCTCGACGACGACGTGCGCCGGAGCGTCGGGAGCGTCGCGCAGCAGCGCGAGCGTGCCCAGGAAGTCGCGCCCCACGCTGCAGCAGATGCAGCCGTTCTGCAGCGTCATCATCCTGCCCTCGCGCGACTGCACGAGCTCCGCGTCGATGTTGATGGCGCCGAAGTCGTTGACGAGCACGGCGAGGCGGCGGTCGCCCGCGTCGCGCAGCACGCGGTTGAGCAGCGTCGTCTTGCCGGCGCCGAGAAAGCCGCCGATGACCGTCAGCTCGATCGGGTCGCGCGCCGCCGTGTCCGTCATGACCGCTGCAGCCTAACCCGCGGCGGCCGGCAGCCGCGCGACGATGCTCTCCACGCCGCGCGGGCCGCCCGGCCGCGCCGCGACGCCCTCGTGGTGGTCGACGACCTCCAGGCCCTCGAACGCCCGCAGCAGCTCGCCGCGGTCGAGCAGGTAGTCGGGGTTGAAGCTGTGGCCGAGCTCCTCGACGTGCGATCTTCCGAGCGTCTCGTAGACGAGCAGCCCGCCGGGCGCCAGCGCGTCGCGCAGCTGCCCGAACAGGTCGCGCTGGAGGAAGTTCATGGTGACGATGACGTCGTACGGGCCGGCCGGCAGCGGCTCGCGATCACCGCGTGGGTCGTCGACCTCGAGCGCGAGCCCGTGCTCCGGCGCGGCAGCGCGCAGCGCGCCGACCGCGACCTCGGAGACGTCGATCGCGTCGACGTCGTAGCCCAGGCGCGCGAGGTGGGCCGCATTGCGTCCGTCTCCGCAGGCGACGTCGAGCGCACGACCGTCGCCGCTCAGCAGCGTCTCGTGTTCGACGAGCCACGCGGCGGGGCGCCCGCCGAACGCCTCAAAGCCCCTCGAATAGCGCTCGTTCCAGCGCTCTGCGGCGTCCACCGGCTCACCGTAACGGCTCATGACGGGCGCGCAAGCGGGGTACGGCAATCACAGCGCCAAGCAACTCGACGCAAGGAGATGACATGGCTGAGCAGGATCCCAGGGAATACCGTGGTGGCGTCCATGAGCCGGCCGATGCCAAGGGCGGCGAGCAGACATGGGCGAACAACGAGGGCGTCGTCCCGCGCGAGATGGTCGACGATCCAGGCTCCCCGCCGCCGGAGCGTGCCGGCGACGAGCAGGCGCTCAGCGACGCCTCGCTGGGCGCGGTCACCGATCGCGATCCGCAGGACGACAACATCGACCGCAGCCAGGGTGACGCAGCCGACGCGACGAGGTACAGCGGCACCGGCGCGAACGCCGCGGAGGTCAAGGAGGAGATGCAGGAGGGCGAGCCCGCTCCGTGGCCGCAGGCGGCGAACGTCGCGCGCGAGAACACCGACCCGGACACGAACGCGCAGGCCTAGTTCAGCCGCGCGCGGAGCCCCAGCAGCTCCGCGCCGAGGACCCTCTGAAGCGCAGGCTCGAGCGGGAGCTCGAGCCGCAGCTCGGCCGCGCGGATGGCGCGGCCGAGGTCGTTGCGGCGGGTGTACGAGCCGACGAGGTTGTTGAGCATCCGCAGCGCGGTCTCGTGCGCGCCCCACGGGCGCACGTCGGCGGCATGCGTCTGCGGCGCGGCGAGCCGGACGCCGCCCGCGAACGGGTCCAGCAACGTCGCGCTGCCGTCGCGGGCAAACTGCCCCACGACGTAGTGGCCGGGCAGGCCCACGCCGTCGAGCGCGATGCCGGCGCGCCGCGCCGTCGCGACGTAGACGACCGCGAGCGCGATCGGCAGCCCGGTCCGCCGCTCGAGCACGAGGTCGAGCATCGAGTTGTCGGGATGGTCGTACTCCTCGATGGCGCCGGCGAAGCCACGGCGGGCGCCGAGCACGACTCCGAGTGCCTCGAGCTCGTCCATCGCGCCGGCGCCGGCGGCGGCGGCGACGTCCGCGCCGAGCTCGTCGAGCCGCGCGAGCGCCGCGTCCTCGTCGACTTCGCGGAACTCGCCTGCCAGCGCGAGGGCGATCGCGTCCATCCGCGCGGTCGGATCGGCGGCTAGATCGGCGAAACCCGGCATCGCCCGATTGTCGTCGCTGTCATGATTGCGTGGTGGCCCGGCTCAGGATCGACCAGGCCGACGGGCTGACCGTCGCCGACGTGACGCACATCCGCTTCTCGGCGCTGCCGGCGGACGCGACCGTCGGGCCGTCCTGCGCGACCTCGGCCGCCGGGCGCTGCGGGTCGCCGTCGCCCGCGACATCCGAAGGCGTCAGCGAGCCGACGTAGCGGGCGCCGTCGGCGATGAAGGCCAGGCGACGACTCGTGCTCTGGGCAAACCATGCGCGCAC
>DATMJM010000447.1:0-18096 GCA_035553935.1 Solirubrobacteraceae bacterium | reverse complement strand
GTTCGGGGCCGGGGTCGTGACCGGCGCCGCCGGCGCGCTCGTGCTCCTGCTGCTGGCGATCGCGATCTCCTTCGCGTTCGCCTGCTTCGGCACCTTCGTGGCGCTGCGCGCCGGCAGCGGCGAGGCCGTGCAGGGCTTCTTTCCGCTCTTCTTCGTCCTGCTGTTCCTCAGCTCGGCGTTCTTCCCGCGCGACCTCATCGAGCACGAGTGGTTCCGGGTCATCGCGACCTACAACCCGGTCTCGTACATGGTCGAGGGGCTGCGCAGCCTCGTCATCGCCGGGTGGGACGGCCAGGCGCTCGCGCAGGCCTTCGGGATCTCCGCGGTCGCGATCGCCGTCTTCCTCACGCTGAGCTCGCGCGCGCTTCGGACGCGGCTCGTGCGGACATGAGCGCGCTGGGCCGCACCCGCTCGGTCGCGCTCGCGGTCGCGTGGCGCTCGCTGCACAACTTCTTCCGCAACCCGGCCTTCCTGCTGCCGAGCGTGCTGTTTCCGCTGTTCTTCTTCGTCGCGTTCGCGGGCGGGCTGTCGGGCGTGCAGAACGCGCCCGACTTCGACTACAGGTCTGGCTACACGTCGTTTCAGTTCGCCTTCGTGTGCGTGCAGGCCGCGGCCTTCGGCGGCGTCTTCACGGGCTTCGCGATCGCGGCCGACTTCGAGTTCGGCTTCGCGCGGCGGCTGCTGCTCGCCGCCCCCAACCGCGGCGGGATCGTCATCGGCTACATGATCTCCGCGATGACGCGGGCAGCCTTCGTGCTCGCGATCGTCTTCCTCGCCGGACTCGTGAGCGGCATGCGCGTCGACGGCTCGGTCGCCGATCTCGGCGGGCTGCTCGTGCTCGCGCTCACCGTGAGCGGGGTCGCGACGCTGGCGGCGGCCGGCGTCGCGATGCGCCTGCGCTCGATGCAGGCCGGTCCGGTCATGCAGATGCCGGTCTTCATCGTGCTCTTCCTCGCGCCCGTCTACGTGCCGCTGGACCTCGTGGCCGGCTGGGTGCACGAGGTAGCGCGCTTCAACCCGGCGACGGCGTTTCTCGAGACCGCACGCGGGTTCGTCGCCGGAGAGCCGGTGAAGGTCGCGCTCAGCGCGCTGTGCCTGGCGGGGCTGGCGGCGCTCGCCGCGCTGTGGGCGCGGGGCGGGCTGCGCAGCGCCGAGCGCGCGGGGTAGGCGGGCGGACCGCGGCACCGGGCGGTGCGACCGCTGCTCAACGCGCTGCTGTACCTGCCGTCGCGCGCCGTGACGCAGACGCCGGCGAGCGCCGGGCTGACGTACCGCGACGTCGAGCTGACGACAGACGACGGCGTGGCGCTGCACGCCTGGTGGGTCAAGCGGCGCGCCGCGGCGGCCGGGCACGTGCTGCTGTGCCACGGCAACGCGGGCAACATCGGCGACCGCGTCATGCACGCCGCCCTGCTGGCCGCGGCCGGCTTCGACGTGCTGCTGTTCGACTATCGCGGTTACGGGCGCAGCAGCGGCCGGCCGGACGAGCAGGGGACCTATCGCGACGCCCGCGCCGCGCTGCGCTGGCTGCACGAGCGGCCCGAGGTGGATCGCGACCGCGTGCTGTACCTCGGCGAGTCGCTCGGCGGCGCTGTCGCGCTCGAGCTCGCGCTGGAGCATCCGCCGGCGGGCGTCGTCCTGCTCTCGGCGTTCGCGAGCGTGCGCGAGATGGCCCGCCGGCACTACGGGCTGATCCCGAACGCGCTCGTCCCCGACGCCTACCCGAGCCTGCGCCTGATCGGCGGCCTGCGCGCGCCGCTGCTCGTCCTGCACGGCGAGGACGACATGATCGTCCCGGTCCAACAGGGCAGGGCGCTCTTCGACGCGGCGCCGCAGCCCAAGCGGCTGCGAGTCGTGGTCGGCGCCGGCCACAACGACATCGTCTCGCGCGCCGGGCCGACGCTCGTGCAGGAGATCGCGACATGGGCGCGCCCATCGATCTCGAGCCCGGGCGGGCGCTGAGCCGGCCTACGAGTCGGCGGCGCCGCGCCGCACGCGCGATGCGCGGGACTTCTTGCGGGCGCCGGTGTTGCGGTGCATCGCTCCGCGCTTGACCGACTTGTCGATCAGGCTGACGAGCTCGCGGTGCTCGGTGTCGGCGAGCGCGTCGTCGCCCGCGGCGACCGCGGCCTCGAGGCGGCCGAAGTACGTGCGGACCGCCGAGGTGTAGTGGCGGTTCTCGAGGCGCTCGCGCTCGGAGCGCAGGATCCGCTTCTTCTGAGAATGAATGTTGGCCATGGCGCGAAAGCGCCGCGGAGAGGACCGCGGCGGTCCCTAGAGTAGCGCACTCGATGGAGGCGCAAGCGCGTGGGCGGCAGGGTGGTTCGGGCCGAATCGCCCGCAACACGGCGATCTTCTCCGTCCTCACCGGGCTGTCGCGGATCGCGGGGCTGATCCGGGAGGTCGTGGCCTCCAGCTACTTCGGCACGAGCGGCGCGTTCTCCGCCTTCACCATCGCCTTCCAGGTGCCCAACCTCGTGCGCAGCCTGTTCGCGGACGCGGCGCTCAGCGCGGCGTTCGTCCCCGTCTTCACCGAGCTCATGGAGAAGGGCAGCAAGCGCGACGCCTACCGCCTGGCGTCGACGTTCGTCGTGCTGATCGTCGCGGCGCTGACCGCCGTCTGCGTGTTCTTCGTGCTCGTCGCGCCGTGGATCATGCCGCCGCTCACCGGCGACGACTTCAGCGCCGAGCTGGACGACCTCATGGTCGGCCTGTCGCAGGTGCTGTTCCCGATCGTGCTGCTGCTCGGCCTCAACGGGCTGCTCGTCGGGATCCTCAACGCCCACGACCACTTCACGATCCCGGCGCTCGCGCCGCTGGTCTGGAACGTCGTGATCATCGCGGTGCTCGTCGTGCTCAGGCCGTACTTCGAGGGTCCCGACGAGCTCTACGCCTACGCGATCGGCGTGCTCGCCGGCACGTTCGTGCAGCTCGCGATGTGCGTGCCGGTGCTGCGGCGCCTGGAGTTCGCCTTCGAGTGGCGCGGCATGTCGCTGCGCGACGCGCGCGTGCGCCAGGTGCTCGCGCTCATGCTGCCGATCACCCTGAGCCTCGGGCTCATCAACTTCAACCTGTTCATCAACTCGACGCTCGGCTCGACCGTCTCCGAGGCCGTGCCGCGCGCGATCGACGCCGCGTTTCGCCTGTACATGTTGCCGCAGGGCATGTTCAGCGTCGCCGTCGCGACGGTGCTCTTCCCGGCGCTCGCACGGCTGGCGGCGCGGCGCGACGTCGACGGGCTGCGGCGGTTGACGGGCACCGGCACGCGACAGATCTGCCTGCTGCTGATCCCGGCGGCGGCATGCACGCTCGTCCTCGCCGAGCCGATCACGCGCCTGGTCTACGAGCGCGGCGCGTTCGGTCCCGACTCGACCGAGATCGTCGCCGAGGCACTGTTCTGGTTCTCCTTCAGCCTGCCGTTCGCGGGCGTCAACCTGCTGCTGACGCGCACGTTCTTCTCGCTGCAGCGGCCGTGGCTGCCGACCGCGCTGGGCGCCGCGACGCTCGTGCTCAACCTCGTCGTCGCGGTGGCGCTCGTCGGCCCGTACGGGATCGGCGGCATCGTCTTCGCCACGGCGGTGGCGAGCGCCGCGATGACCGCCGGCCAGGCCTACTACCTGCGCCGCGAGCTCGGCGGCAGGCTTGAGGGCCACGACACCGTGCGGGCGATCGCGCGCACGCTCGTCGCGGCCGGGCTGCTGGCGCTCGTGGCCTACGTCGCGTGGTTCGCGCTGGACGCCCTCCTCGGACGCTCGCTGCCCGCGCAGATCGTCTCGGTCGGCGGCGGGCTGGCGGTCGGAATCACCATCTACTGCGCGGCGGTGCTGCGGATGCGGATCGCCGAGGCGCAGCAGATCCGCGACCTCGTGCGGGCGCGGATCGGGCGCTGACGGTCCAGCGCCGTGCGGCGCGCGCCTATCGCGCTGTCCCAGAGGGCGCGCCGAGGACCTGGAACGAGCGCATCTCCCCGCGGATCCGGCGCGGCCCGTAGCCGGTGAACAGCACATAGGAGTGCAGCGTGCCGTCGCGTGCGGCGATGTCGGCCCGGACGTCGGCGCGAAGCGCCTCGTCGAGCTGCCAGCGGCCGCCGCTGATGCGCGCGCGCAGCGCGTGGCTGCGCGGCCGGCCGCCGCGCGACCAGTCCAGCTGCACGCGCACGACGCCGCGCGCTGCCAGCGCGATGGTGCCGCGCGCGCGCAGCCGTCCGCCTTCCAGCCGCGGGCGCCGGACCACGAGCCGCGCGCTGCGCACGGCCGCACGCAGCCGGACCACCTGCGGGCGCGTGCGGTCGTTGCCCGCGTAGCGCAGGGTCACGATGCCGGTCCCCAGGCGGGCCTGCCGGCGCGGGATCGAGCGCACGATGCGCAGCCGGTTGCTGCCCGCGCGGATCGCGTGGCGAAAGCGCGTGCGGATGCCGGCGGCGTGGAACGTCACCTCGACCGCGCCGCTCGCGCGGGCGGTGATCGGGGCGAGCACCTCGAGCGTGGCCCGGCCGCGGTGCACGACGGCACGCTGGACCTGGAGCTTCGCCGGCTGCTTGACGGTCGTCGGCGCGACCGACTGCGGGGTGGGCGGCGGCGCCGGCTGCAGCGCAGCGGGATCGCCGGGCGGCACGACGGCCGGCGTGGGTGCGGGCGTCGTCACCGGCTGCGGCGCCTGGATCGTGAACGTGTGCGGCGCGGTCGTCGCCGCGTCGCCGCCGGCCACGGCCTGGCGCGCCCGCGCGCTGTAGGTACCCGGCGACAGCGCCTGCTCGGCGGGCAACGTGACCGACCACGCGCCGGCGGACCGCGTCGCGCTCAGCGTGCGCACAGGCGCGCCGGTGACCGTCGCGCCGGCGAACACCTCGACGTGTACGACGGCCGCGTCGCCCGGGGCTTCGCCGGCGCGGCCGGCGAAGGTCGGCGTCGTGTCATCGGAGGCGGCGCCGTGGGCCGGTCGGACGAGGCTGACGGCCGGCAGGGACGCAGGCGGGGCGAGGAGGTAGCCGTAGTAGCGGCCGCGGGCTTCGGGGCGCAGCGGATCGCCGACGAACCCGTAGCCCGCATCCGCCGTGCTGTGCGCCTGCGCGCGGCCGCGCATGCGCGCGATGATCGCGGCGGGCGACAGGTCGGCGCACGGACCGAGTCGCCCGGCCTCGCCATGGCACAGCGCGACCGCGCCCGCGACGTGCGGCGCCGCCATGCTCGTGCCCGACAGGATGCCGTGCCCGCCGCCGGGCCAGGTCGAGCGGATGCAGCCGCCGGGGGCCGCGACGGTGTGCGCGGCGCCCGCCTCCGTCAGCGCGAAGTTGGAGAAGCTGGCGTAGGTGTCGTCTGCCACGACGCAGCTCGGTCCGAGGCCGCCCGGGCGGCCGTCGCCGTCGGCGATCGCGGTGACGGTGAGCACCTCCGGGTACGCGGCGGGCACGTCGGGCTCCGGCTCGAAGTCGAAGTCCCATGCGCTGTTGCCGGCCGCGGCGACATACGTGGTCCCGGCCGCCGTCGAGGCGCAGATCGCGCGGTGCATCGGGTCGCTCGTCGCCGCGCAGGAGCGGACCGGCGGCCCGATCGCGCCGAGGCTCATGTTCGCCACCCTCACGTCGTTGCCGGCGCTGGCGTCGGTCAGCGTCGACGTGACCCAGTCGATCCCGCAGATGACCTGAGAGGTCGTTCCCGAGCCCTCGCCGTCGAGCACCTTGACCGCGAAGATCCGGGTGCCGGGGGCGACGCCGACGACACCCGCGCCGTCGTTGCGCGCGGCGATCGTGCCGGCGACGTGCGTTCCGTGCCCGTCGTCGTCGTCGGCCGCCGCGCCGGGCGTGACGCAGTTGCGCCCGTGCACGGCGTCGAGCTCGGGGTGGTCGAGGTCGACGCCGCTGTCGATCACGGCGACGTTCACGCTGCTGCTCGGGCGCACGGTGGTCATCGTCGCCGCCTCGATACGGCGCACCCCCGTCGGCGGCGCCGGCTCGCCCGGAGCCAGCGGCACGATCGCAGCGGCCGTGACGACGCGGTCCTCGGTGACCGACGCGACCCGCGGATCGGCCCGCAGGCGGTCGGCCTGCTGGGCGGTCAGCGTCGCGGCGAAGCCCTTGATCGCGCTGGCGTAGCGCAGGCGCGCACGGAAGCCCTGCGAGCGCTCACGTCGCGCGGTCGCGGCGGAGGGGTCGGCGACGTGCTGGTCGTAGACCACGATGTAACGACCGTTCGCAGGGGCGCCGCCGCTCGCGGCCGGCCGCGCTCCCGCGCCGCTCGCGAACACGAGGCCGGCGACGAGCAACAGCCCGCAGACGGTGGTTCCCAGGAGCCTCATGAGCATCGCTTCGGCGCCGTCAGAATGCCCGTCCAGCGCGGGGACGGATGAGCACGAGCAGGGGCGGCAACGATCGCGGTTCCAAGGGTGCAGGGCGGTCATCCGATGCGTCGCCGTCCCGGCGGCATCAGCAAGCCTAGCTCGCCCGCCGACGGCGGACGCCGGGTGCCGCGCGTCACGGTCCTACCCTGTAGGCCCGTGGCAGACCAGGCCCACATCCGCAACTTCTCGATCATCGCCCACATCGATCACGGCAAGTCGACGCTCGCCGACCGCATCCTCGAGATGACGAAGACGGTCGACCCGCGCTCGATGCGCGCGCAGGTGCTCGACTCGATGGATCTCGAGCGCGAGCGCGGGATCACCATCAAGGCGCAGGCGGTGCGGGTGCTCTACGAGGCGCGCGACGGCGAGACCTACCAGCTGCACCTGATCGACACCCCGGGCCACGTCGACTTCACCTACGAGGTCAGCCGCTCGCTCGCTGCGTGCGAGGGCGCGCTGCTCGTCGTCGACGCGTCGCAGGGCGTCGAGGCGCAGACGGTCGCCAACACGTACCTCGCGATCGAGAACGGCCTCGAGCTCATCCCGGTCCTCAACAAGATCGACCTGCCGGGCGCCGAGCCCGAGCGCGTCGCCGAGGAGGTCGCCGACCTGCTCGGCGAGCCGGGCGACGACATCCTGCGGATCTCCGGCAAGACCGGCGACGGCGTCGTCGAGGTGCTCGAGCAGCTCGTGGAGCGGGTGCCGCCGCCGTCCGGTGATCCCGCCGGCACGCCGCGCGCGCTGATCTTCGACTCGGAGTTCGACCAGTACCGGGGCGTCGTCGCCTACATCCGCGTCGTCGACGGGACGTTCAAGAAGGGGGACGTCATCCGCTCGATGGCGGGTGACACGGTCGCCGACATCGACGACATCGGCTTCTTCACGCCGACCATGGCCACGGCCGACCAGCTCGCCGCCGGCGAGGTCGGCTTCGTCATCACCGGCATCAAGGAGGTCTCGGCGCTCGCGGTCGGCGACACCCTGACGACGAAGGACGGCTGGGCGCGCAACCCCGACCTCGAGCCGCTGCCCGGCTATCGCGACGTGCAGCCGGTCGTGTTCTGCGGCCTGTTTCCGATCGACTCCGACGAGTACCCCGACCTGCGCGACGCGCTGGAGAAGCTCACGCTCAACGACGCGGCGCTGTCGTGGGAGCCCGAGGTGTCCGAGGCGCTCGGGTTCGGCTTTCGCTGCGGCTTCCTCGGCCTGCTGCACATGGACATCGTGCGCGAGCGCCTCGAGCGCGAGTACGACATCGAGCTCATGGCGACGATGCCCTCGGTGCGCTTCGAGGTCACGCTGACCGACGGCGCGGAGACGGAGGTCCACATCCCCTCCGACTTCCCCGACCCGGGGCGGATCGCGGAGATCCGCGAGCCGATGATCGATGCCTCGATCCTCGCGCCGAAGGAGTTCATCGGCCCGATCATGGAGCTCTGCCAGGAGCGCCGCGGGACGCACAAGGGGATGCACTACCTGTCGGCCGAGCGCGTCCAGCTGCAGTACGACCTGCCGCTGGCGGAGATCGTCATCGACTTCTTCGACGCGCTGAAGTCGCGCACCCGCGGCTACGCGTCCCTCGACTACGAGCTGAAGGGGATGCAGGCCTCCAACATGGTCAAGCTCGACATCCTGCTCGCCGGCGAGCAGGTGGACGCCCTCTCGATGGTCGTGCACCGCGACAAGGCCTACGAGGTCGGCCGCTCGCTGACCGAGAAGCTCAAGGCGAAGATCCCGCGCCAGCAGTACGACGTCCCGATCCAGGCGGCGATCGGCGCCAACATCGTCGCGCGCGAGACCGTCAAGGCCTTCCGCAAGGACGTCATCGCCAAGTGCTACGGCGGCGACATCTCGCGCAAGCGCAAGCTCCTCGAGAAGCAGAAGGAGGGCAAGAAGCGCATGAAGCAGGTCGGCAAGGTCGAGGTCCCGCAGGAGGCCTTCCTCGCGGTGCTCGAGCTGGGGGACTAGCGGCCCCGGCCTCGAGCTCGCGCGCCGTGGGTGTTCGCGCGGGATCTCGCCGCCGGTCCGATCCAGCGGTACGACCCGAGCATCGCGCCAGCGCTCGCCCGGGCGCTAGGCAGCCGCCCGCGCCGCCGCCCGCGCCGGGTCGCTGCGCACGATCCACAGCGCCGGCGCCGCCACGAGCGCGGCGCCGCCGATCGCGAGCGCGGCGACGCCGAGCGCCGTCAGCGCCAGGCCGCCGATCAGCGCCAGCCCGGCGCCGGTCAATCCGGCGAGCAGGTCGTTGAAGCCCAGCAGCTTGCCGCGCTCGTGCGGAGCGGTGCTGTCGGAGAGCACGGCCGTCGCCGCGACGAAGGAGAAGTTCCAGCCCAGGCCGAGCGCGAACAGCGCGACGGCGCTCGCCGCGACGCCCGTGATCCACAGCAGGCTGATCGTCGATGCCGCCATCAGCAGCAGCCCGCCGGCGAGGGCGGGCGTGCGGCCGACGCGGTCGACGAGATCGCCCACGACGACGATCAACCCGAACATCCCGATCACGTGCGCGCCGATGATCGCAAAGACGTGGCTGGCGGCGTGATGGTGGTGGTCGACGACGACCGCGCCCGTCAGCGTCATCACCGCGACCATGACGGCGAAGCTCGCCTGCGCGGCGATCAGCGCGGGGATCACTCCCGGCCGCCGGACCAGGTCGCGGATCCGCGTCCCCGGCGCGGCGTCCGCGCCAGGCTCGCCCGCATGCGTGGCCAGCAGCTCGGCGATGCGCTTGGGGTCGGGGCGCACCGTCAGGACGATCGCCATCCCTGCGAGCATGAAGACGCCGGCGGCGAGCCACAGCGTGCCCAGCGCGTCGCCGTCGAGCTCGCGCCCGGCCAGCAGCGGGCTGAACACCGCCGGTCCGAGGATCGCGCCGAACACCGAGCCGAAGAGCACGAGCGCGATGCCGCGCGCGCGGCGCTCCGGCGGATACATGTCGCCGGCGGCGGCACGCGCGAGCAGCCCGGTGGCCGTCGACGTGCCGACGAGCACGAGGCCCAGGAGCACCGCCCACGTCCACCCCTGCGTGCTGCCCAACGCGGCGAGCGCGCAGCCGGTCGCGCCGCCCGCGAACCCGCCCGCCAGCACCGGCACGCGGCCGAAGCGGTCCATCAGCAGCCCGGCCGGCAGCGCCGCCAGCGCGCCGGAGCCGAGCGTGATCGCCGGGCCCAGGCCGAGCAGGCCGTCGATGTCGAGCACCCGCACGAGCGTCAGCGACGCGACCGCCGCAGCGAGCTGCAGCGTCGCCGAGTTCATCGCCAGCGAGCCCGACAGCAGCGCCGTGTTGCGTCTGATCGGCAGTGACGGCGTGCTGGCCACGAGCCAGCGAGCGTACCTGCCGCACCACCGGTCGAGCGCGGCGCCGCAGCCCGCTACGTTGCGCGCATGCGGCGCACCGCGCGATCGACGCTCCTGCTGCTGGCGCTCGCGAGCGGGCTCGCCACGCAGCCCGCCGGCGCGCGCCCGCTCGAGAGGACGACGACGTCCTACGCGACGATCGCCGGCGACCCGGCATCCCCGTACTCGAAGCTGAAGCTCGCCTCCGGCTGGAGGCGCGTCGTGCGCGACGACCTCGCCGTGCCGCGCAAGGGCCGGCTGTCCCGCCGCCGCTCGCTGCTGTACTTCGCGCAGCTGTCGGACTTCCAGCTCGCCGACGAGGAGTCTCCCGCGCGCGCCGAGGCGCTCGACCTCTCGAACACCCCGTACACCTCCGCCTGGCGCCCGCAGGAGGCCTTCGGGCCGTTCACCGTCGACCAGGTCGTGCGCCAGGTCAACCGCTTCGACGTCAGCCCGATCCGCAACCGTGGCCGGCGCCGCGCGCGCCTGGCGCTGACGATCGTCACGGGCGACTCGGCCGACAACCAGCAGATCAACGAGACCAAGTGGGTCGTGCGGCTGCTCGAGGGCGGCCGCCTGGACCCGAACTCGGGCGTCGAGGCAGGCCTCTGCCGCGGGCTCACGGCGGCGCCGCCGGGCGAGGCGGCGCGCTACACCGGCGTGCAGGACGACCACGACGTCCTCGAATCGGGCCGCTTCTACGACCCGAACCGCCCGTCGGGGGCGTTCGCGGCGTTTCCGCGCTGGCCCGGCCTCATGGATCGCGCGCAGGTCCCGTTCGACGCCGCTGGCCTGACGAGGCCCAGCTACGTCGCCTTCGGCAACCACGACGCCACGGTGCAGGGCAACATCCACGCCCTGCAGGCGCTCGACGGCGTCGCGCGCGGCTGCGTCAAGCCGTTGGCCGCGACCGGCGTCGGCGATCTCGGCGCGCTGCTGACGAGCCCCGCGCGCTCGGTGATCGTCCCGCCCGATCCCGAGCGCGGCTTCGCCGACCGGCCGACGTACCGCGCGCTGCACGCGACCGGCCGCCAGAGCGACGCGCACGGCTTCGGCCACGTCGACCCCAGCGAGCTTGCGGCCTCCGACGGCGAGGCCTCCTACTACTCGTTCAGCCCGCGCCGCGGCCTGCGGCTCATCTCGATCAACACCGTCGCCGAGGGCGATCGCCTGAACTCCAACGGCAACGTCGACGCGCCCCAGTTTCGCTGGATCGCGCGCGAGCTGAAGGCCGCCGACGCGCGCCACGAGCTCGTGATCGTCTTCGGCCACCACCCGATCCGCAGCCTGACCAACACCGCGCCGGACGAGAGCGCGGGCGACTGCGCGCTGCGCGCTCTCTTCGGCCCCGGCTGCGACCGTGACCCGCGCACCTCCACGCCGCTGCGCCTCGGGCCCGATCTCGAGAAGCTGCTGCTGGCGCATCCGCGCGTCGTCGCCTTCGTCGCCGGGCACACGCACGACAACCGGATCACGGCGTTCGAGCGCGAGCGCGGCGGCGGCTTCTGGGGGATCGAGACGGCGTCGGAGATCGACTGGCCGATCCAATCGCGGCTGCTCGAGGTGATGGACAACCGCGACGGCACGCTGTCGATCTTCGGGACGCTGATCGACCACGCCGCGACGCTCGTCACGCCGCCGCGCGGCGCGCCGGCGCATGCGTTCGATCCCGAGACGCTGGCCGCGATCGGGCGCGAGCTGGCCTACAACGACCCGCAGGTCGGCCCCGAGGCAGGCGCCGAGGGCCGCCCGCAGGACCGCAACGTCGAGCTGTTGCTGCCCGACCCGCGCACGCCGCAGTGAGCAGCGCGCTACTCGCCGAGCACCTTGATCACCAACCGCTTCTCGCGGCGGCCGTCGAACTCGCAGTAGAAGACCGCCTGCCACGGGCCGAGGTCGAGCCGGCCGTCTGTGATCGGCAGGACGACCTGGTGGTGGACGAGCAGGTTCTTGAAGTGCGCGTCGCCGTTGTCCTCGCCACCGCGATGGTGGCGATAGTCGCCCGGATCGGGTGACAGCTGCGACGCGACATCGTTGGCCGGCGGGCGCCAGGACGGCGGCGCGAGCTTGTCGAGCCATTCCAGCGTGTCCTCGAGGATGCCGGGCTCGTCGTCGTTGACCCAGACGCCGGCGGTGATGTGCAGCGCCGAGACGAGGACCATCCCCTCTTGCACGCCGGAGTCGCGGACGGCCTGCTCCACGTCGTCGGTGATGCGGACGAACTCGCGGCGCTGCGGTGTCGTGAACGTGCGGTAGGCGGTGTGTGAGCGCATGATCGTCATGGTCGCGCAGAACAGGTACGTTGCAGCGCGCGCCGACGCGTGAGCAAACCGGAGGCCCGATGCAAGCCAAGCAGCAGCCCGACCCGTGACGACGCCCGCAGCGCAACGGCCGCAGCTGCGGCCGCTCGCGATCGGCGAGATCCTCGACGTCGCGATCAAGATCTTCTTCTCGCACTGGCGCACGTTGATCGCGGCGGCGCTCGTGGTGGTCGTCCCGGTCCAGGTCGTCATCACGATCCTGACGGCCGACTACACCGTGCAGTCCTTCGATCTCGGCGCGGACACCTCCCGGACCCCCGCGCAGACGCTCGAGGAGATCAATGAGTACATCGGCGGCCTCGTGATCTCCGGCGTGCTGCAGGTCTGCGCCGTGTTGCTCGCGTCGGCGGCGTGCTTTCGCGCGATCGCGCAGGCCTACCTCGGCGAGAGGACCGACTGGCGCAGCTCGCTGGCATATGCCGTGCGGCGCGCGCCGCAGCTGCTGCTGATCACCGTGCTCTACACGCTCGGCTGCCTGGTCGCGACGGTCTTCTTCATCGCTCCCGGCGTCTGGCTCTATGTCGCCTGGGCGTTCGCGCTGCCCGTGCTGCTCGTCGAGGGGATCCGCGGGCCCAAGGCGCTGGGCCGCTCGTTCGCGCTCGTCAAGGGCCGCTGGTGGCGGACGTTCGGCGTGCTGCTGCTCGGCGTCGTCCTCGCGCTCGTCGTGTCGACTGTCATCCAGGGCGTGTTCTTCCTCGGCATGTTCGCCGACGCCGACAACGACCTCCTCGTCCTGGTCGTCTCCGGCGTCGCCGGGACCGTCGGCCTGGCGATCACCACGCCCTTCCAGGCGGCGCTGCTGGCGGTCGTCTACTTCGACCTGCGCGTGCGCAAGGAGGGCTTCGACCTCGAGCTGCTTGCGGAGCGGATCGGCGGCAGCGTCCCGGCGGCCGGCGGCGGGTTCGCGCCGACCGTCCCGGCGCGCCGCGGCCTGCCGCCGGCCGGGGCTCCCGCGGCGCCGGCGCCGGGCGCGGCCCCCGCCGCCGGCGGGCGGCACTGGCCGTCGCCGCAACCGCCTGCTCCCCCGCGCGACGAGGAGCCTGCCCCCGCGCCGCCTCGCCCGTGGACGCCGGCTCCGCCGCCGCCCGCCAGCCGGGCGGCGGCGGAGCCGGCGTCCGGCTGGCGGGCGCCCAGCGCCAACGGCAGCGCGGAGGGCCGCGAGCGCGAGGAGGACGAGCCGCCGGACGATCCTCCGCGGCTGCCGGGAGTGCCGGACGGGTGAGGCCCGCGGTCGCCGTGCTGGCGTGCGCGCTGGCGTGCGCGGGGTGGCCTGCGGCCGCTCATGGCGCGACGGCCGAGCACCTGCGGGCGGACCCCGGAGCCGCGCGCGAGGAGGCACGCGACGTGCTCGCGGAGCGCCGCTTCCAGCCGACGAGCCTGCCGGCTCCGCTGCGCGACGCGCGCGAGCGCGTCGGCGAGTGGCTGCGGTCGGCCGGCACGCCCTTCGAATCGGCGTTCAGATGGATCGCCGACCGCGTCCCCGGCGGGCCGCCGGTGTTGTGGGCCCTGCTCGCGACGCTCGTCCTGGCGCTGGCGGCGCTGCTCGCCGGTCGCGCCGGCGCGGCCCGCGAGACGGCCGGCGCCACGGCCGCCGGTCACCGGGAGGACCGGCTGGACGCGGCGCGGCTGCGGCGCGAGGCCGAGCGCGCAGGCGATCTCGAGGAGGCGCTGCGGCTGCGCTTCCGCGCCGGGCTCGTCGAGCTCGACCACCGCGAGCTCATCGAGCTGCGCCCGGCGCTGACGAATAGCGAGCTGCTCGGCGCGGTGCCGTCGCCCACGCTGGCCGAGCTCGTAGACAGCTTCGACGCCGTCGCCTACGGCGGCCGGCCCGCGGCCGAGGACGACGTTCGCAGCGCGCGCGACGGCTGGCCGCGCGTGCCGGACGAGGCCGCCAGGCCGTGAGGCGAGCGCTGCCCGACCACCCAGCGGCACGCTTCGTCGTGGCGCTCGTCGCGTTCCTCGTGACGCTGAACCTCGTCCTACGTCGTCGACGTCGTGCGGCGCACGCGCGACCTGCCGAGCGTGACGCTCGGCGCCAGCCGCGCGCGGCCGTCCACCTGCTCGTCGCGACCGGCGGGCGCCGCCTGGGACGTCAGCGCCGTACCCGCCGACGACCTCGCCGTCCGCGCGTTCCTCGAGCGCCGCGACGGCCTGGCGCGCGACGCCCCCGTGCGTGTGGCCGCCCAGCTCGACCGCGCGCTGCGCCCGCGCGTCGGCGGCGCCGACGAGCGCGACCCGGAGCGCTTCCTGGAGATTCTCTACGACGCCAAGCGGGCACGGGGGTGACGTGGACCTCGGAGTGAGCGGCAAGGCCTGCATCGTCACCGGCGCGACGAGCGGCATCGGCCTGGCGACGGCGCGGATGCTCGCCGCGGAGGGCGCCCGCGTGCTGCTCGTCGCGCGCGGCGAGGAGGAGCTCGAGCGCGCTCGCGCGCAGCTCGCCGGGGGCGCCGAGCGCGTCGCGATCCTCGCGGCCGACGTGACCGATTCGGCCGACGGCGATCGGATCGTCGCCGCCTGCGAGGAGCGCTTCGGCGCGGTCGACGTGCTCGTCAACAACGCCGGGACGTCGTTCGTGCGCTCGCTGGAGGAGCTGACCGACGAGGACTGGCAGTCGCAGTGGGAGCTGCATGTCATGGGCCCGATGCGGCTCATGCGCGCGGCCGGGCCGCGGATGGCCGCCGCCGGCGGCGGGCGGATCGTCAACGTCTGCTCGTCCGCGGGCAAGCGCCCGTCGCTCACCAACCCGGCCTATGCGGTCACGAAGGCGGCGCAGCTGTCGCTCTCGCGCGTGTTCGCCGACCGCTACGCCGCCGACGGCGTGCTCGTCAACGCCGTCGCTCCGGGCGCGGTGACCTCGCCGTTGTGGACGGCGGCCGGCGGGCTGGCAGACCAGGCCGCGGAGGCGAAGGGCATCTCCCACGAGGAGGCGCTGCAGGCGCAGGCGGCGAAGATCCCGCTCGGCCGGCTTGCCGAGCCCGACGAGGTCGCGGCGGTGATCGTCTTCCTGTGCTCCGTCCGGGCGTCGACGGTGACGGGCGCGGCGTGGTCGGCCGACGGCGGAACGGTCGCGACGATCGTCTGAGAAGTTCGCCTCAGGTTCTGCGCGCGCCGGTCGAAGACGTAACGCGATCGTCGGAACGTCGGCCAAGGAGGCAGGCCGCCGCAGGTCGCGCAGATCAACGCGCTCGACACCGACCACGACGGCTGGATCGACGAGGACGACCTGCCCCACGACCAGCTGCTGCTGCTCGAGCGCGCGCGGGCCGCGCAGGCCGCCGCGGCCGCGGGCGCGCAGCCCGCGGGAGAGCCGGCCGCGCAGCCGCCGGGGCACGTGCCGCCCGCGCCTGCGGCGGCGACCGAGGCGCCCGCGCCGCGGCCCGAGCCGGCGCCGCCCGCCGCCGCGCAGGGCGCGCCGCGCGTCGACCTGCTCGCCTGACGCGCGGGCCGCGCCTGCTAGAACTGTCGCGCGTGGCCGTCAACTCCGCCGTCATCGGGAAGACCTATCCGCCGGCGGAGTACGCCGTCGGCCGCGAGAAGATCCGTGAGTACGCGCGCGCCGTGGGGGAGACCAACCCGCTGCACCTCGATCTCGACGCCGCGCGCGCGGCCGGCCACGCCGACCTGGTGGCGCCGCCGATGTTCGCGGTCGTCTACAGCTTCCCGGCGCTCTGGCCGGTGCTGTTCGACCCCGAGGTGGGCATCGACTTCTCGCGCATGGTGCACGGCGGGCAGGAGTTCGAGTGGGGGCGGCTCGTGATCGCGGGCGACGCGATCACCACGACCGTCAGCGTGGCCGACATCAGCGAGCGCCGGGGCAACGGCTTCTTCGTCTTCGCGTCCGAGTCGGTCAACCAGCGCGGCGAGACGGTCTGCTCCGGGCGCTGGTCGAACATCGTGCGGGGCGGCTGAGATGCAGCCCGGCGACGAGATCCCGCCGCTCGCGGTCACGCCCGACCGCTACCTGACCGTCCGCTATGCGGGAGCGTCGGGCGACTTCAACCCGATCCACATCGACGAGCAGTTCGCCCAGCAGGTCGGTCTGCCCGGGCGGATCCTGCACGGCCTGTACACCATGGCCCAGGTCGCGCGCGCCCACACGGAGGCCGCCGGCGGGCCGGAGTCGCTCAAGCGGCTCAGCGTGCAGTTCCGCGGGATGGGGCTGCCGGAGCACGAACTCGTCGTGACCGGCAAGGTGATCTCGGTGCAGGACGGGGTGGCCGTGGTCGAGTGCGGCTGCGAGCAGGGCGGAAAGCGGATCGTCCGCCACGGCGAAGCGGAGTTGCGGGTGGGCGACGCCTAGGAGCCGGCGCGCAGCGCTGGAGGAGCCACAACCGCGATGGATCTACGGGCGCTCGCGAGCTCGCGACCGCCCGACAGCACGAGCGGCCCGCGCTCCGCGGGCCGCTCGCGCGACAACAGGCAGGCGAGGCGTGCTAGCCGACGCCGAGCTTCTCGGCCGCCATCCGAGTGCCCTCGACGCGGCTGGCGATCTTCTGGAAGGCGATCTCGCGCGCGTAGTCCGGCGAGCCGTGGTTGGGCTTCTCGTCGATCGAGAACGGCGAAAAGCCGCAGTCGTCGGTCGTGCCCAGCCGCTCCTTGGGGATGAAGTCGGCCGCGCGCACGATCGCGTCGCAGATCTCCTGCGCGCTCTCCGGCCGCGGCGACTGCGTCACCGTCACCCCGATGTAGCACATCTGATCCTCACGGCTGTGCTGGCCGATCGACTCGTAGACGGAGTCCTTGTCGCGCTCAGACGCCAACTGGATGAGGAAGTAGCCGGCGTTGATCTTGAACATCTCCGGCAGCAGGTTGTTGTACGGCACGTCGGCCGAGTGCACCGAGTCGCGGTCACCGCCCGGGCACGTGTGCAGCCCGATCTTGCGGCGCTCCTCGTCGGAGAAGTTCGCCAGCACGCGGTTGTTGAGCTCGATGAAATGCGGCAACAGCCCGGCACCCGTCCACGGGTTGCGCGGATCCTCGCGCGTTGCCAGCCGCCCCTCCGTGAAGTCGATCGACACCCGCGCCGCGCCGGCCTCAAAGCACTTGCGGATGTCGGTCACGCACTCCTGCACGATGTCCTCCTCGAACTCCTCGCGCGAGTAGCCCGGCACCGGATCCTTGAGCGGGTACAACAGCGCCAGCATCGACGGCGCGATGACCGCCTGCTTCATCGGCTTGTGGGCGTACGGCAGCGACTTCGCCAGCGTGTCGGCGGCGTAGTAGTTGTACTTCAGCGGCCCGCCCGTCAGCTTGGGCAGCTGACGGCCATGGCCGTCGGCGAAGATCGCAAAGAACTGCCCGCCCGGCGCCAGGTTGGGCGCCAATCCCGTCCCCGCCAGCGTGTCGGTGATCGGGTACGTCGCAAACGACGACCAGCGCTGCTCGCCATCGGAGATGATCGGCGACCCCGTCGCCTCGAAGCGCTCGATCGAGTCCTTGACGGCCGCCTCCTGCTCCTTCTCCAGATCCTCCTTGGAAATCTTGCCGGCGTCATAGTCGGCATACGCCGCCTGCAACTTCGCCGGCCGCGGGAGCGAACCGACAGGCTCAGTCGGAATCCCCGTATCGGTCCTCGGGTTGTAGTCGGACATGCGTCACGTCTCCTCGCTGTTGGTTCACCGCATGCTGCGACCGCCGCGCGTCGAAGCGCGTGGCGGTTGTGGTCGCGTCTCCGCTGGGCCACTCGCTCGATCACATCGCGATCGCGAGCGGCGATACAGACCCGTCTCCTCGCCCCCGAACATATCTCCGCGCGGCGCGGCGCGTCAACCCCTGCGCAGCCGTTTTCGCGCGCGAGCACGCGGTCAAGTTCCGCCGGTCCGCGGCCGATGAGCACCAAGACACACTCACCGACGAGAGCGACCCGCCGCGAGGCGCCCAGCCGCCGAAGGAGACATGATGCTGCACCACCGACCGCGGCTTGCGGGGACCCTGACGATCGTCGCAGCGCTGCTGCTCGCGCCGAGCGCTCTCGCGAAGGCACCGGGCGCGACGAAGGCCGAGCAGCGCGCCTACGGCAAGTACTGCAAGGCGAGCGGGAAGGCGAAGGCGCGCCCCGGCGACCGCACGAAGTGCCTGAAGGCGATGGCCAAGCTCGACA
>DATMJM010000446.1:0-2761 GCA_035553935.1 Solirubrobacteraceae bacterium | reverse complement strand
CGACCTCGTGGCGCTCGTAGCGCTGTACCGGCCGGGGGCGATGGACCAGATCCCCGCCTACGCGCGCGGCAAGCGCAATCCCGAGACGATCGAGTTCGCCGACGAGCGCCTGCGCCCGATCACGGAGACGACCAAGGGCGTGATCCTCTACCAGGAGCAGGCGATGCAGATCGCCAAGACGCTCGCCGGCTTCAGCGGCGCGAAGGCCGACGACCTGCGCAAGGCGATCGGCAAGAAGAACCGCGCGGCGATGGCGAAGCTGCAGCCGGAGTTCATCGCGGGCTGCCGCGCGTCGGGCACGAGCGAGCGCGTCATCGAGCAGCTGTGGGCGACGAACGAGAAGAGCGCCGACTACTCGTTCAACAAGTCCCACGCCGCCTGCTACGCGCTCATCGCCTACCGGACGGCGTGGCTGAAGGCCAACTACCCGGCGGAGTACATGGCGGCGCTCATCAGCTCGGTGATGTCGACTAAGGACAAGGTCCCGTTCTTCGCCACGCAGGCCGAGCAGATGGGGATCGAGATCCTGCCGCCCGACGTCAACCTCTCCGACCACGACTTCGTCGTGTTCGAGGGCAACATCCGCTTCGGCCTCGATGCCGTCAAGGGCGTCGGCTACGCGGCCGTCGAGGCGATCAAGGCCGCCCGCGAGGAGGGCGGCCCGTTCGGGTCGCTGTGGGACTTCTGCGCGCGCGTCGACTGCCGCGCGGTCAACAAGAAGGCGATCGAGGCGCTCATCAAGTGCGGCGCGTTCGGCTCGACCGGCGCGACGCGCAAGGGCATGCTCAGCGTCCTGGAGCAGGCCCAGGCGGCGGGGCAGAAGGCCCAGCTCGACGCCGAGATCGGCCAGGGCTCGATCTTCGACGGCTTCGACTGGGGCGACGCTAGCGGCAACGGCTCGTCGTCGGCGGCGGCGTTCGTCGCCCCGCAGCACCCGCCGATCCCGACCGAGGAGTTCGAGCAGCCCGAGCTGCTGGCCGTCGAGAAGGAGTCGATCGGCCTGTTCATCTCCGCGCACCCGCTCAAGCAGGTGCGCGAGGCGCTGCGCGAGCGCGTCGACTGCCCGCTCGCCGAGCTCGCCGAGCGCAAGGACAAGGAGTGGGTCAACGCCGGCGGCATCATCACCGCCGCGAAGAAGATCCGCACGCGCAGCGGCGACCCGATGATGTTCGCGACACTCGACGACCTCGAGGGCTGCGTGGAGATCCTCGTCTTCGGCAAGGCGCTGGCGGAGTACGAGGGCGCGCTCGACGTCGACTCGGTCGTGCTCGTGCGCGGGCGCGTCGACCACAAAGACGCCGACAAGACGTGCCTCGTCGTGCAGACCGTCGAGGCGTTCGAGCCGACGCCCGAGGAGATCGAGCAGGCGAAGGCCAGCGCGCTGACGCGGAAGGCCGGGCCGCTGCCGCTGCACGTGCGCGTCGACGCCGCGGGCCTCCCGGCGTCGATCATCGACGACCTCAAGAGCCTGCTCGCGAACTATCCGGGCGACTGCGAGGTCGTGCTGGAGGTGCAGATGAGCTCCGGCGACCCGCGCAGGCTCAAGCTCGGCTCGTCGTACAAGGTCGCGACGACAGCGACGCTGCGCGCCGAGCTCGAGCAGGTGCTGGGCCCCGCGGCGCTCGCCGTCTGACGCGCGTCCTGCCGTTAGCAGCGCCCCGCGTCGGGTACTCCGCCCGCATCCCAACCCCGAGGAGCGACCGTGGAACGTGATCCAGACGTACTACCGGACGACGATCTCGACCTGTTCGGCGACCCCGACCCGGACGCGGTCGACACGTCGATCGAGGAGAAGCTCGACGAGCGCCTCGCGCAGGAGCGGCTCGGCGAGCTCGACGAGGAGGCCCGCTATCCGGACTGACGGCGCCTAGCCGCGGTCGACGCTCGGCGGCGTCACCGGATCGCGCCCGGGCTTCTCGTCGAGCTCGCGCGAGCGCAGCACGGCGCCGACGCCGAAGAACACCGCGGCGAGCAGCGCGACCGCCAGCAGCGCGACGGTGATCGGCGAGCTGGGCAGCAGCAGCCAGCCGGCGAGGGCAAGTACCACGACGGTGCACATGACCGCCGCCTGGCGGAACGGCAGCGGCGGCTTGCGGGGAAGGTCGTAGTCCTCTCGAAGGTCTGTCATGCCCTTGCCGTACCCGGCGCGGGCCGATCGCTAGCTTCGCGTGGCGCCGGCGCGCGCCGCCAGGCCGCGCTCGCGCAGCGCCCGCGTCAGTGCCAGCTCCTCCGCGGTCGGCCCGCTGCGCTGCGGCCCCGGCGTCTCGAGCACGAGCGGCAGCCCCTCGAAGCGCGGCTCGGAGAGGAACACCGCGCAGCCGTCCTCGCCCAGCTCGCCCTGGCCGACGCCGGCGTGGCGGTCGACGTTCGAGCCCAGCGGCTTCTGCGAGTCGTTGAGGTGCAGCGATCCGAGGCGCTCGAGGCCGACGAGCGCCACGCACGAGTCGAGCACCGCCGTCAGCGCCTCCTCTGAGCGGATCTCGAACCCTGACGCCAGCAGGTGGCAGGAGTCCAGGCACAGGCCCAGGCGCGGGCCGCCGCCCGCGGCCTCCAGCAGCGCCGCCAGCTCCTCGAACGAGCGCCCGAGCGTGCCGCCCGAGCCGGCGGTGTTCTCGAGGTGCAGCGGGCAGCCGGCGGACTCCGCGAGCGCCTCGGCGATGACCGCGGCGGCCCGCTCGATCGCCGGCGCCACCTCGCCCGCGAGCGCGGAGCCGGGGTGCAGCACGACCGCGTGGGCGCCGAGCGCCGCCCCGGCGCGCAG
>DATMJM010000445.1:0-4872 GCA_035553935.1 Solirubrobacteraceae bacterium | reverse complement strand
CCACCACACCGACTGCGGCATGCTCACGTTCACCGACGACCAGTTCAAGCGCCAGGTGCAGGACGACACGGGCATCAAGCCCGAGTGGGCCGTCGAAACGTTCACCGACCTCGACGAGGATGTCCGCCAGTCGATCGCGCGCATCAAGGCCAGCCCGTTCATCCCGAGCAAGGACTCCGTGCGCGGCTTCGTCTACGAGGTCGAGAGCGGCAACCTGCGCGAGGTCAGCTGACCGTCAGATCATCGGCAGGCTGATCCCGGTGGGCGCCGGTGCCTGCAGCACCGGCAGCTCCACCGGGGACAGCGCGACGATCCCGCGGGCCGCGTGGCGGATCGCCTGCGCGGCCGCATCGTTGGGATCGGTGAACACCAGCGGCGTGCCCTCGTCGGCCTGCGCGCGCAGCGGCATCGTCAGCGGGACCTTGCCGAGGAGCGGCACGTCGAGCTCGTCGGCCAGCCTCTGGCCGCCGCCCTCGCCGAAGATCTGGAAGCGCTCGCCGGACGGCGTGGTGAAGCCGGCCATGTTCTCGACGATGCCGGCGATCTCGAGGCTCACCTTGGCGGCCATCTGCGCTGCTCGCCGCGCGACCTTCTGGGCCGTCGGCTGCGGCGTGGTGACGATCAGAAACTGCGCCTGCGGCAGCAGCTGAGCAAGCGTCATCGAGACGTCGCCTGTGCCCGGCGGCAGGTCGACCAGCAGGTAGTCCAGCTCGCCCCACGCGACGTCCTCGAGGAACTGCGTGAGCGCCTTGTGCAGCATCGGCCCGCGCCAGACGACGGCCGCGTCCTCCTCGACGAAGAAGCCGATCGACATCACCTTCACGCCGTGGGCCTGCAGCGGGACGATCTTGCGTTCCGGCGAGACCGGCGGCCGCTCGCCGCCGAGGCCGAACATGCGCGGGATCGAGTAGCCCCAGACGTCCGCGTCGAGCACCCCCACGCGCTTGCCGTCGAGCGTCAGCGCCGCAGCGAGGTTCGCCGTCAGCGTCGACTTGCCGACCCCGCCCTTGCCCGAGCCGATGCACAGCACGTTGCCGACCTGCGCCAGCGCCCCCGCCGGCAGCGAGCCGCGGCCGAGCGACTTCTGCAGCGCCGACTTCTCCGTATCGGAGAGGACGTCGAAGGCGACGTTGACGGTCGTGACGCCATCGACGGCGCCGGCCTCGCGCGTCACCGCCTCGACGAAGTGGTTGCGGATCGGGCAGCCCGCGGTCGTCAGCGAGACGGTGACGTCGACGGCTCCGTCCTGCGCGATCGCGATCGAGCGCACCATCCCGAGCTCGACGATCGAGCGGCGCAGCTCCGGGTCGATGACGCGCTGCAGCGCGGCGCGGATCTCGTCCTGTGTGGGCATCCGTCCAGTTTAGAAAACGTCCGACGCGGGCGGGCGGTGCTCCGAACGCCGACGCCGCGCCCGGAAGAAAGGCGCGGCGTCGGCTGGGGGGAGGGAACTACGGTGCTTCGATCTGTGGGGGAAGTTCGTTACGCCACCGACGCGATCCGCTGCTGCACCGACGCCGACGCCTTCGTCGCGACGGTGCGCCCGCTCTCGTAGGCGTTCTCGATCCGCGCGCCGACGAGCTCGACGTTCTTCGCGACCGGCTCGCTGCGCAGCTCGAAGTCCCTGACGAGGCTCTTGACCTCGCGCTCGAGGCGCGTGCGGCGCTGGCGCAGCTCGCGCTCGACGCGCGTGCGCGTCTTCTTCGCGTCGCGCTCGATGCGCTTGACGGCGCTCGAGCCGCGGCGCTCGAAGCGGCGCAGCTCGCGCTCGGCCTTCGCGCGGGTGCCGTAGCGGGCGCGCAGGTCGTCGATCGTGGAGGTCACCTCGTCGCGGGCGACGAGCGCTGCGCCGACGGGGATCAGGACGGCGCTTTCGGCGATGTCCGTCGCGCGCGCGATCGGCCCGTTCCTGATGTCCTGCTCGGTGTCGGCGGCCTTGCGGGCGGCGGTCGTCCGCGCGCGGGCGGCCGACGACTTCGTCTTGCGCGTGGCCGTGCTGCGGGCGGCGGCGCCACGGTTGGCGGCACGCGTGGTGGCTGCCTTCTTGGCGGCCGTGGAGCGCTTCGTCGCGTTCTTCTTGCGGGTCGCGGCGGCCTTCTCGGCTGCGCCGCTGCGGGTGGTCCTCGTGGTGGTGCTGGTGGTCTCGGCCATCGGGGCTCCTCTCCAACTAAGGATATTAGATCTAAGCTTGTGTCTGGGACAGACTACTACCCGAACGTGTGTTTGTAAAGCGCGGCGCCACGATCTCTTTGCCGGGCGATCGAGAAGAACACCCGTTCGCTCGTATACGTACGCGACGGCCCACCCTGCGTTACACCCGCCGGCGGGCGTGGCGGGGCCCCCGCCTAGGAGCGAACGCCGCGTCGTGCGACCGGGAGCTCCCCCCACGCGACCAGCCCGTGCTCCATCGCGAACAGCGTCGCCCCGGGACGGGTCGAGACGCCGATCTTGCGATAGGCGTTCTGGACGTGGCGGTCGGCGGTCTTGACCGCGATCCCCAGCGCGCGGGCGACCTGCTTGGTCTGCAGTCCGCGCGCAAGCAGGCCGACGACCTCGGCCTCGCGCTCGGACAGTCCGGCCGGTCGCTCGATCGCCGGCGCCTGCTGACCGGCCGCCTCGACGACCGCCGCGACGGCGTCCGGGGCCAGCCGTCCGGCGCGCGCCTCGTTCCCGAGCGCCCGAGCCGCTTCGTCGGGCGGCAGCGCTGCGCGATACGGCCTGGGCTCCGTCATCGCGTGGTAGGCGTCCGCCGCAGCCAGCAGTCGGGCCGGCAGCGGGAGGTGCGCGCCCGGGGAGCCGCGGTGGTAGCCGGAGCCGTCGAGGCGTTCGTGATGGGCCCCGGCGATCGGGCACAGCGCCGACAGGAACGATGAGCGCGAGAGGACGCGCTCGGTGTGGTAGGGGTGCAGGCGCACCTGCTCCCATTCGGCCTGGGTCAGCGGCGCCGGCTTCTGCCACGTTCGCGGGGTGACCGCGACCCGCCCGAGGTCGTGGACCAGCGCCGCCGACCGAACGGCCGTCGCGCTGTCCGCGTCAAGCCGGCAGCGCGCGGCCGCAGACGCCGCAAGCTCCGCGACGCCCGTCGAATGACCGCTGAGGTACGGCGAGATGAGGTCCGCGAAGCTCCCGATCGCGACCAGCGCGCGGTCGATCGCCGCGCCCTCCAGGATGAGATGCGGTACAGGCTCGCACGCGAGTACCTCCTCCCAGGCCGAGGTCTCGGGATCGAGTGCGAGGATCTCCTCGGGATCGTCGGTCAGGCACGCGGCGACGTCGGGATCGAGGCCCCGCCCCGCGCGCTCACGGGCGAGGCGGGTGACGCGCTCCTCGCCTCCCAGCAGGCTCTGCAGCGAGGCATCCACCGCGACGTGGACGATGCGCATCGGCAGCGGGATCTCGTCGCCCTTCGCGCGCCGAAGCGGGCCCTTGCCGTCCCACCGCTCGGTGAGGTGGGCGAGGAGCGTCGGCACGGTCGGGGGAAGCCCGACTCGATCGGCGAGCATCTGCGCCACCTCGCACAGCGCGGTGAACTGAGGACGCGCCCTGACGGCCATCTTCGGCAGCCGGCGGGCGACCTGGGCGGCGCGCAGAGGCGGCGGCGTCTGCGGGTCGGGCAAGGCGCGAAGGAGTCCGAGCAGCAGCTGGCGTTGCGCGCCGTAGACGACCGGATTGAGATGCGTGGTCAGCGAGTCGCCGAAGATCTCCGCGGTGACGTGCGCATCGGTGGTGCAGCCCGAGTGGGACAGCAGACACGCGTAGTAGGCCTGCGAGGCCGCCGCCCGGTCGACCCCGAGCCGATCGGCGAGACGCATCGCGACCACGGTGCTGTGCAGTCCGTGCTCGAACGGGAATCCCATCCCGAGGTCGGTCGCCAGGCACAGCGTCGCGATCACCTCGACGGCACGTACGCGCTCGTCATCCGGGGATGCCTTGTGCGGCACGTCTCGAACCTACCGAGTTGCGAGCGCCCGGGCGGCGGTCCGCCTGGGGAGAACTCCCGATTGCGCAATGCCCCGCGGCCCGTAGCGTCTGCCTGGTTCGAAGTCCACCACGCGAGTGCCTGCGAAGGAGAGCGATGACGACCGCGAACCCCATGCCTACCGAACGATGAACTACGAGGTCGCCGAGGCCGTCGCGCCGGGCTGGGAGCGCCGGCGAGCCGAGATCGAGGAGGCGTCGGCGCCTGTCCGGGAGTGGATGCTGCGCGCGCTCGCCCCCGAGGCGGGCCAGACCGTCCTCGAGCTCGCCGCCGGCGTTGGCGACACCGGCTTGGAGGCCGCGGCTGCGCTCGGCGAGCGCGGCCGGCTGATCTCGACCGACTGCTCGCCGGCGATGCTCGAGGCCGCCCGCCGGCGAGGCGCCGAGCTCGGAGCGGCGAACGTCGACTACCGGCTGATCGACGCCGAGCGGATCGAGCTCGCCGACGACTCGGTCGACGGCGTGTCGTGCCGCTTCGGCTACATGCTGATGGCCAGGCCCGCCGCGGCGCTCGCCGAGACCCGCCGCGTGCTGCGGCCGGGCGGGCGCCTGGCGCTCGCGGTGTTCGGGCCGCCGGAGCGCAACCCGTTCTGCAGCGCGTTCGCGATCAGCCTCGTCCAGGGCGGCCACATGCCGCCGCCCGCTCCGGCCGGTCCGGGGCTGTTCAGCATGGCCAGCAGGCAGCGAACGACGGAGCTGCTCGAGTCCGCAGGGTTCGGCGACATCCGCACCGAGGACGTTGCGATGACGTTCGAGCTTCCCGGCATCGACGAATGCGTCGCGTTCATCACCGATACGACCGGGCCGATCGCGATGGTTCTGCGCGGGCTGTCGGCTGCCGATCGCATGCAGGGCGTCATGGGCGTCGTCGAGGGGCATGCCGAGCACGTCATG
>DATMJM010000444.1:0-7215 GCA_035553935.1 Solirubrobacteraceae bacterium | reverse complement strand
GCGGCCCGCCCGCACGCGCACGACGAACTGTGCCTCCGGCCATGTCGCGCCGAGCCCGTCGTCGAGCGCGACCGTGGCCGTGCCCTCGACGCGCACACGCTCGCGTTCCCCAACTACGACGGCAACGGGATGTTCCTGTCGTGGGGCAACGCGCTCGTCAACCCACGCGTCGGCCTGCTGTTCATCGACTTCTGCGCCGAGCGCCCGTCGCGGCTGCGCGTCGAGGGCACGGCCACGGTCGCGCTCGACGACGGGCTCGGCGCGACATGGCCGGAGGCACAGTTCGTCGTGCGCGTGCGGGCGGGCCGCGTCTTCCCCAACTGCCCTCGCTACATCCACCGGCTGGCGCTCGTCGAGCGCTCGCCCTACGTCCCGCGCGCCGGGGTGCCGACGCCGGTCCCCGACTGGAAGCGCGGGCCGCTCGCCGAGGGCGTCCTGCCTGCCGGCGACCCGGCCGCCGAACGCGCGACATAGCATGGCGGCGGTGCAGCGGACGCTGTCGATCGCAGAGCCCGACCATGCGCCCGCGCCGACCGTGCGCGGCGAGCCCGCGCCGCTGCGCGGCGGCCCGCTGGCGCTGTGGCGCTTCCTGCGCTCGCACGGGATGCTCAACGCCCGCTACGCGCGGCTCATCGCGCGCTGGCTGTGGCTGAAGCTGCGCTGGCGCGGCCGTCTGCAGACCGACGGCCTGTGCTTCGTCTGCCCGAACGTGACGATCGAGATCGGCAAGCGCGCGACGCTGCACCTCGGGCGCTGGTCGTGGATCGGCCACGGCTGCAAGATCCGCGCGCACGAGGGCGAGGTGCGAATCGGCGCGAAGACCGTCCTGGGGCAGGAGTGCACCATCTCCGCCTTCCAGCACGTCTCGATCGGCCGCGAGTGCATCGTCGCCGACCGCGTCATGCTGATCGACTTCGACCACGGCGTCGTCGAGCACGAGCGCCCGGTGCGCGAGCAGGGCATCTACAAGCGCGACGTTCGCGTGGGCCACAACGTCTGGATCGGCTACGGCGTCGCGATCCTGCGCGGCACGACGGTCGGCGACAACTGCGTGCTGGGCACCTCGACGATCGTCACGAAGGACGTGCCCGACAACGCCGTCGCCGCCGGCGTTCCGGTGCGCGTGCTGCGGATGCGCAAGGCGCCGCGCTCGCTGCGCTGGGAGTGAACGCCGGGACGCTCGTCGGGCGCGGCCCGCCACCGGGACGGGTCCCGTCGCGCGGCTGGGCCACAATGCAGGCATGCGTGTCATCGTCATCGGCTGCGGCGAGGTCGGGCAGCACATCGCGCGGACGCTCAGCGCGGAGCGCCACAGCCTGACCGTCGTCGACTCCGACGCCGTGCGCGTCGAGACGGCTCAGAGCGAGCTCGACGCGCTCGTGGTCGTCGGCAACGGCGCCTCGCCGAAGTTCCTGCGCGAGATCGGCGTCGCCGACAGCGACCTGCTGTGCGCCGTGACGCACAGCGACGAGGCCAACGTCATCGCGGCGCTCGCCGCCCGTCAGCTCGGAGCCCGCCGCACCGTCGCGCGCGTGCGCGACTTCGAGTACTTCGGCGACGACGACTCGTTTGCGCGCGACGAGCTCGGGATCGACTTCGTCATCAACCCCGAGCGCGCGACGGCCGAGGACCTCGCCGCGGCGGTCGTGCTGCCGGGCGCGGTGCACGTGGAGTACTTCGGCGACGGCAAGGTCGCAGTCGCGGAGTCGATCCTCACGGCGCGCTCGCCGCTCGTCGGCCAGCCGCTGAGCAGCCGTCGCATCGTGCGGCCGAGCTTCGTCTTCGGACTGATCCGCGACGGCCGGGCGATCGCCACGGAGCCGGGGCACCGGCCGAAGGCGGGAGACCACGTGCTCGTCGCGGCCGCACGCGGCGACATCGAGCCCGTCGTGGCGCACATCGCGGGTCGCGCGCAACGCGTGCGGGACGTGATCGTGTTCGGCGGCGGGCGCATCGGGGTGCCGCTGGCGCAGTTCCTGCAAGCCGCCGGAGGAATGCGCGTCACCGTCATGGAACGCGACGCCGAACGCGCACGGTACGTCGCCGAGCAGGTGCGGGACATCACCGTGCTGCACGAGGAGGGTGTCAGCAAGCAGGCCCTGCTGGCGCACGGCGTCGATCGCGCGGGCGCGTTCGTCGCCTGCGCGGGGGACGACAGGGCCAACCTGCTGGCCGCGCTGCACGCCAAGCAGCTGGGCGCCGGCCTGTGCCTGTCGGTCGTGTCGCGCGAGGAGTTCACCCCGCTCGTGGACGCGCTCGGGATCGACGGCGCCGTCTCGCCCCGGCTGGTCACCGCCGAGGCGATCCTGCGCGCCGTCCGCGGCCCGAACGTCCACGGCATGTACCTGCTCAGCGGCGGCGCCGAGGTCGTCGAGGTCCAGGCCGACCCGGGCTGCGAGGCCGAGGGGCGCACCGTCGAGCAGGCCAACAAGCAGGCGCTCACCCACGTCACGGCGATCGTCCGCAACGGGCGCGTGGTGATCCCGGAGGACGACGTGCGCCTGCACGCGCACGACCGCCTCGTCGTGTTCAACACGCGCCAGGGCGTTGCCTCGCTGGACAAGACGTTCGCCGCCGCCGCGTGACCCCCGGCCGCGGCCGGCGGGGCCCCAACCTCAACTGGCAGATCATCGTCCCCGTCGTCTCGGGCGCTCTGCTGGCGGTCGCGCTCGGCCTGGTGATCTGCTTCGCCGTGGCGCTCGCCGGCGGCGACGGCGCGGCGGCGGCATTCGGGCTGCCGGCCGCGATCGTCCTTCCGCTGGCCGCCATCGGCGTGGCGTCGGGCCGGCGCATGCGATCGATGCCGTTGCGGGCCCGCGACGGCTTCTTCGCGGTGACGATGGCATGGGTCGCCGCGGCCGCGGTCGGTGCGCTGCCGTTCCTCTTGCACGGGACGTACACGCAGCCCGTCGACGCGTTCTTCGAGAGCATGAGCGGCTTCACGACGACCGGCGCGACGCTGCTGGACCGCATCGAGGCCCAACCGGACGCGGTGCTGCTGTGGCGCAGCCTGATGCAGTGGCTCGGCGGCGTCGGCATCGTCGTGCTCGTCGTCGCGATCGCACCGGCCACCGGCCTGGCCACGCAGCGCGTCTTCTACGCGGAGACCTCGGGCGTGACCGCCGAGCGCCTCACGCCCCGCATCGCCGACACCGCGAAGATCATCTGGGGCATCTACCTGACGCTGACCGCGCTGGGCTTCACCGCGTACTGGGTGGCCGGGATGACGCCGTGGGACGCGATCAACCACATCTTCACGTCGGTGTCGACCGGCGGGTTCTCGACGCGCAGCGCGTCGATCGCGGCGTTCGAGTCGTTGGCGATCGAGGTCGTGGCGATCACGTTCATGATCGCGGGAGCGATCAACTTCAGCTTCTACTGGGCTGCGATGCGAGGCCGCGACCGGCTGTGGCCGCAGGCCGCCGAGGTACGGGCCTTCCTGCTGATCCTGCTCGCGGCCGGCGCCGTCGTGACCGGCTCGCTGCTGCTGGCCGAGGAGGGCCGCGACGTCGCCGAGACGATCCGCGGCGCGGCGTTCAGCGTCGTCACCGCGGTCACCGGGACCGGCTACACGACCGTGGACTTCGACGAGTGGCCGGACTTCACCCGCCTGCTGCTGCTCGGGCTCATGTTCGTCGGCGGGTGCGCCGGCTCCACAGCCGGCGGCATGAAGGTCATCCGGGTCATGTTGCTGGGCAGGGCGGCCGTCCAGGAGGTCCAGCGCCAGCTGCAGCCACGGGCCGTGCAGGTGCTGCGCGTGCGCGGCCGCCTGTTCTCCGAAGAGGTGCGCCGCGGCGTGTTCGCCTTCTTCGCGCTGTACCTCATGGTGTTCCTGGCCGGCACCCTCGCGATGGCGGCGTTCGGCCTCGACCCCGTCACCGCGGCCTCGAGCGTCGTCTCCACGCTCAACATCATCGGGCCCGGGCTCGGCGACGTCGGCGCGTCGGAGAACTTCACCGCCGTGCCCGAGGGCGGACGTTGGGTCCTGAGCGCCCTCATGCTCATCGGGCGCCTCGAGATCTTCACCGTCCTGGTCCTGCTCACGCCGGCGTTCTGGCGCCCCAACGTCGCATGACGGCGGCGCGTCAACTCCGTCGCCCGTAGATGCGCTGCTCGTACTCCTTCAGCATGCGGGTCGCCGAGAACGCCGGGATCAGCGTGCGCATCGACCGCTTGACGCGGGTGATCCACGCCTGCGGGATGCCGGCCTCGTCGCGCTCGTAGAACTCCGGGACGACCTCCCCCTCCAGCAGCGCCAGCAGCTCCCCGGAGTGGCGGGCGTCCTGCCCGCCGTGGTCAGGGTCGGACTCGCCGCCGATCGCCCAGCCGTTGGCGCCGTCGTAGCCCTCCGACCACCAGCCGTCGAGCACGCTGAGCTGCAGCCCGCCGTTGACAGCCACCTTCATCCCGCTCGTGCCGCTCGCCTCCAGCGGCGGCCGCGGCACGTTGATCCACACGTCGCAGCCGCGCACGAGGCGCGCGGCGACGCCGAGGTTGTAGTCCTCGAGGAACACCACGCGCTCGAAGGCGCGGTACTCCTCGCGCACGCCGAAGAGCTGCTGGACGAGCCGCTTGCCGTCGTCGTCGCGCGGGTGCGCCTTGCCGGCGAGCAGCAGCTGGACCGGTCGCTCGCCGCGCAGCAGGCGGAAGCTGCGGTCGATGTCGTGCAGCAGCAGGTGCAGTCGCTTGTAGGTCGCCAGGCGGCGCGCGAAGCCGAGCGTCAGGACGCCCGGGTCGAACGCCTTGGCGGCGGCCTCGACGTACGCGCGCGGCTCCCCGCGCGCGATCCGCTGCAGCTGGCTGCGATCGCGGACGTAGTCGACGAGCAGCCGGCGCTGCTCGCAGCGAACCTCCCACAGCTCCTGCGCGGGGATGTCGTCGATCGCCGCGAAGGTGGCCGGATCGGCGGCGCGCAGCGACCAGGCCTCGCCGAGGTGGCGGTCGAGCACGCGGCGCATCGGCCCGCCGACCCACGACGGCACGTGCACGCCGTTCGTGACGTGGGTGATCGGCACTTCGTCGACCGCGCGGTCAGGCCACAGCACATGCCACATCTCGCGCGACACGCCGCCGTGACGGCGGCTCACGCCGTTCGCCGCGCGGCTGGCGCGCAGCGCGAACTGCGTCACGCCGAACGGCTCGTGCTCGTCGCCCGGATGCGTGCGACCGAGCCGCAGGACCTCCTCGGTGTCGGTGCCCAGCGAGCGCGTCAGCGGCCCGAGCGCCGACCGCACGTGGTCGTGCGGGTAGGTGTCGTTGCCCGCGGGCACCGGCGTGTGCGTCGTGAACACGGTGCGGCGGCGGGCCTCCTCGAAGGCCTCGCCGAAGCCGAGGCCGCGTTCGATCCCCGCGCGCGCCATCTCCAGCGCCGCGAAGCCGGCATGCCCCTCGTTCATGTGCACGACGCCCGGCTCGATGTCCAGCGCGCGCAGCGCGGCGGCGCCGCCGGCGCCGAGCAGGACGTACTGCGCCAGCCGTGTGCGCGGATCGCCGTCATACAGCCGCGCGGTGATCCAGCGCGCGACGCGGGTGTTCTGCGGGATGTCGGTGTCCAGCAGGTACAGCGGGACGCGTCCGACGTCGATGCGCCACACCTGCGCGACGACCTCGTCCTCGCCGATCGCCACGCGGATGCGCAACGGCACGCGGTCGTCGCCGGCGCTGACGAGCACGGCGGGCGAGCGCTCGGGGTCGGTCGGAACCCAGTACTCCTGCTGCCAGCCGCTGTGATCGACGCGCTGGCGGAAGTAGCCATGGCGGTACATCAGGCCGACGGCGACGAATGGCAGGGCCAGGTCCGACGCCTCCTTGACGATGTCGCCGGCCAGCGCGCCGAGCCCGCCGGCGTAGATCGGCATCGACACGTGGATGCCGTACTCGGCGCAGAAGAACGCGATCGGGCGGCCGGGCGCGACGACGCCGGTGTCCGCGGGGCGGTCGAGGTCGGCGAGCATGGCGCGCTCGAGCTGCTCGGCGCGCGCGACGAGCGCGGCGTCGCCCGCCGCGCGCAGGAGCGCCTCGGCCGAAGTCTCCTGCAGGAGGCGGACGGGGTTGCGCCCGCAGGCGCGCCAGCGGTCCGGGTCGACGTCGCGGAAGATCTCGGGGCCGTCCGCAAGCCACGTCCAGCGGTAGTTGTAGGCGAGCCGCGCGAGCACGGCGAGCGGCCACGGCAGGCGCGACGAGAGCGCGCTCGCGGCGCGCACCATGTCGTCTGCGCCGCTCATCGCGCAGATCTTCGCATCGACGCCACCGATCAGCCCAGCAGCCGCAGCCCGGCGGTCACGACGACCGCGATCCCGACGGCGGGCAGCACCGAGCCGCCGCGCAGGACGACGAGACCGGCCGCGGCCACGCCCGCGGTGTCCGCGCCCGCGTGCAGGCGCGTGCCGTCGGCGAGTGCCTGGGTGACGACGAGCGCCGCCAGCAGCGCGGGCGCCATCAGCGCGATGACGGTGGTGAAGCGCTCGGGCAGCTCGCGCCCGCCGAGCGTGACCGGGCCGGCCGCCTTGATGGCGAACGTCACCGCCGCGCAGCCGGCGATCAGCGCCCACAGCTCGGCGGTCATGCCGCCGTCTCCCGCGCGTGCCGTCGCTTCAGGCCGGCGAGCGCCGCGACGCTCGCCGCGAGCACCGGCACGCCCGGCGGCGTGAGCGCCACCAGCGCCAGCGCGATCGACGCGCCCGCCAGCGCGACCGCGCGGGAGCGCAGGCTGCGCAGCTCCGGCAGCAGGAGGGCGAGGAAGAACGCCGGGAAGATCGCGTCGAGACCCAGATCGCGCGGATCGCCGATCGCACCGCCGGCGAGCGTGCCGAGCGCCGTTCCGCCGACCCACGTCGCGTACTGCACCGCGGTCGCGCCGAACAGGAAGTGACGGTCGTAGCGTCCGCCGCCCCGGTGGGCCATCGCCCACGAGGCGTCGACGTTCGCCTGGCCCTGCGCCGCACGTCGCAGCGCGGAGCCCGGCAGCGACGGCGCCAGCGCGATGCCCATCGGCAGGAAGCGCGCGTTCATGAGCGCGGCGGCGCCGATCGCCGCGCCCAGTCCGCCGCCGGCGGCGACGATCGAGAGCGCGGCGAACTGCGCCGACCCGGCGAAGACGACCGCCGACATGACGACCGCGCCGAGCGCGGAGAAGCCGGCCTCGAGCGCGAGCACCCCGAAGGACAGTGACAGCACCCCGCCGGCGAGCGCGTACGGCACGCCCGCCCGCAGCCC
>DATMJM010000443.1:0-8682 GCA_035553935.1 Solirubrobacteraceae bacterium | reverse complement strand
TTGACGGCCTGCGTCTCATCGACGCCGAGCAGCTGCTCGCCGTCGATGAGACGCAGGCCGTCAACAAGCACGTCGCCGACTTCCTCGTTCCCGCCGACGCCAACGCACCCGGCGCGGAGAACCTGCTCGCGCTGCTCGTGGCGGTGGCAGGTGGATCGGGCGAGCCGCGCACGACCGTCGTGCGACCGCGGCAGGAGTTCGGCGTGCGATTCAAGGCCCGGATCGGGCCCTGCGGACCGCCTCCCGCGGCGCTACTCGTACTTTCGTAGACGCCGCGTTTTCCGTAACCTGTCGGGATCGACTCGCCCGCCGGGACGCCTCGTGCCGCTCGTGCCGCGGCAGGCGAGCTTCGAACTCCCGATGAGTGTCCTTCGCACCCACGCCGCCGCGGCCATGTTGGGCGTCAGCCCGAACACCTTGCGGTCCTGGGAGCGCAGGTTCGGCTATCCGACGCCGCGCCGCACCGCGGGCGGTCATCGCCAGTTCGATCTCGCCGAGATCGAGGCGCTGCGCCAGGCGTTCGAGGAGACCCACAACGTGTCGTCGGCGATCTCGATCGCGCGCGAGCGGGGCACCGGTCCGTCCTCGCCGACGAGGCTGCGCTCCGCGCTGCGCCGGTTCGAGGAGATCGAGGCCGACCGGATCCTCGAGGAGAGCCTGGCGGTGCGCTCCGTCGAGCGCACGGTGGAGGAGGTGCTGCTGCCGGGGGTCGCCGGGCTGGACGGGCCGAAGGGCGAGGCGCCCTCGGCCGAGATGGGCTTCGCATGGCGCTGGGCGACCGGCTGGCTCGCGGCCGCCAAGCGCGTCGCGCCCGCCGCGACGCGGCCCGAGAGCGTCCTGATCTTCGACGCCAGCGCGCCGTGTGACATCGACGCGCTGCACGCGCAGGCGCTCGAGCTGTGCCTGCGGCGGGCCGGCATCCGCACGCTCATGCTGACGGCCGAGCTCGACAGCGGGCGGCTCGCCCATGTGCTCGGGACGCTGACGCCGCGGCTCGTGGTCATGACCGGCCGGCGCGCCTGGCTCGACGCGCTCGGCCGCATCGCCTACGGGTCGCGCCGCGCGTTGGAGCACGTCGAGATCCTGGACTTCCGCGGGGCGCTGCCGGAGGCCGACCAGCCGGCCGTCCCGCGGCTGGGCACGAGCGCGATCGGCGCGCGCGACCTGCTGCTCGCGCGCCTCAACGCGCCCGACGTGCCGGTGCGCCGCCGCAGCGGCCTCGCGCAGGCGGGATGACGCCTGGCAGCAGCGTCCGGCGCGGACGGTACGGTCCGACGCCAGGATGACGCTCGTTCCCGGCGACCCGCTCGCGCACCGCGCCCTCGAGTCGCTGCTGCGCGCGGAGGCGTCGGTCCGCCGCCGGCTCAGCGCCGACCTCGAGCGCGAGGGGCTGTCGGCGACCGGCTTCTCGGTCCTCGTGATCCTCACGACCGCGGGCGGCGAGCTCGAGCTGCGCCTGCTGCGCGCCCGGCTGCGAACGTCGAAGGCCAACGCGACCGAGGTCGTCACGACGCTCGAGGCGCGCGGCCTCGTCAACCGCCGCCGGCTGCCGAGCGACCGCCGCACCGCGAGCGTCGCCATCACGCCGCGCGGCGCGGAGATCGTCGACCGGCTGTTCCCCGAGCACAGCGAGCGCGTGGCTCGGACGTTCGCCGTGCTCGACGAGGCGGAGAAGCGCAGCCTTGCATCGATTTGCCGCAAGCTCGCCGCCTGACCGGCCGCCGGGGTACTTCGACCTACACTGCATCGCCATGGCGAAGCGGCCCGTCGATGCGCAGGTCTCGTTTCCTCAGCTCGAGGAGCACGTCCTCGAGCGCTGGCGCGAGCGCGACGTCTTCCGCGAGTCGCTGCGCCGCCGCGAGGGGGCGCCGCCCTGGGTCTTCTGGGAGGGCCCGCCGACGGCGAACGGGCGCCCCGGCGTGCATCACGTCCTCAGCCGTGCGTTCAAGGACATCTTCCCGCGCTTTCGCACGATGCGCGGCTACTACGTCGAGCGCCGCGGCGGTTGGGACACCCACGGCCTGCCCGTCGAGATCGCCGTCGAGCAGCGGCTCGGCATCAAGAGCAAGGCGGAGATCGAGCAGTACGGCATCGCCGAGTTCAACGCCCAATGCCGTGTGTCGGTGTTCGAGTTCCTCGAGGACTGGAACGCGCTGACCGAGCGCATCGGCTTCTGGCTGGACCTCGACGACGCCTATCGCACGCTCGACCCGACCTACGTCGAGTCGGTCTGGTGGTCTCTGAAGCAGATCGCCGACAGGGGACTGCTGTACGAGGGTCACCGCGTCGTGCCGTACTGCCCGCGCTGTGGCACCGCGCTGTCGAGCCACGAGGTCGCGCTCGGCTACGAGGACGTCGAGGACCCGTCGGTCTACGTGCGGCTGCGCGTCGCGCAGGACGGCGGGCCGCTGCAGGCCGGCGACGAGCTGCTCATCTGGACGACGACGCCCTGGACGCTCGTCTCCAACGCCGCGGTGGCGGTCGATCCCGAGCTCGTCTACGTGCGCGCGAAGACAGGTGCGCTCGAGGCGCCGGTCGTGCTCGCCGAGGCACTCGTCGAGAAGGTGCTCGGCGATCGCGACGGAGTGCGGGTGCTCGAGCGCTTTCCGGGCGCCGCACTGGACGGCGTGCGCTACGAGCCGCCGTTCCCGTTCCTCGCCGCGGGCGAGTACGGCGAGCGCGGGCACACGGTCCTGCTCGGCGACTTCGTCACCGCGGACGACGGCACGGGCCTGGTCCACACCGCGATCGCCTTCGGCGAGGACGACTTCCGCCTGGGCCAGCAATACGGGCTGAACGTCGTAAATCCCGTGCGCCTGGACGGGACGTACGACGAGCGCATCGGGTCCTACGAGGGGCGCTTCGTCAAGGACGCCGACGCGGACCTGATCGACGAGCTGGACAGGCGCGGCCGGCTCCTGCGAGCCGAGGTCTACGAGCACTCCTATCCGCACTGCTGGCGCTGCTCGACGCCGCTGCTGTACTACGCCAAGCCATCCTGGTACATCGCGACGACCCAGATCCGCGCCGAGCTGCTGGCCGCCAACGAGCAGGTCACCTGGCATCCGGAGCACATCAAGCACGGGCGCTTCGGCAACTGGCTGGAGAACAACATCGACTGGGCGCTGTCGCGCGAGCGCTACTGGGGCACACCGCTGCCCGTCTGGCGCTGCGAGAACGGCCACGTCACGGTGATCGGGTCGCTCGACGAGCTCGAGCGCCGCTCCGGCGTACGCCTGGAGGACCCGCACCGGCCGTTCGTCGACGAGGTGATGTTCGCCTGCGATACGTGCGGCCGTGAGGCGACGCGCGTACCCGAGGTCATCGACGTCTGGTTCGACTCGGGCGCGATGCCGTTCGCCCAGCGCCACGAGCCCTTCGCGGGCGAGCACGAGGTCGAGCAGCTGTACCCGGCGGACTTCATCTGCGAGGCGCTCGACCAGACGCGCGGCTGGTTCTACTCGCTGCTCGGCGTGTCCACGCTGCTGCGCGGCGGGCGCGCTCCCTACCGCCACGTCGTCTGCCTGGGCCTGATCCTCGACGGCGAGGGCCAGAAGATGTCGAAGTCCAGGGGCAACGTCGTCGCGCCCGGCGAGATCATCGATCGCTACGGCGCCGACGCGCTGCGCTGGTACTTCTTCACCTCCAAGCAGCCGTGGGACGGATACCTCTTCTCGCCCGAGGCGATCGGCGAGGGCGTGCGCCTGTTCCTGCGCCAGCTGTGGAACACGTACCGCGTGTCGACGATCTACGCGCCCGCGCCCGCGCCGACAGCGACCGCCGCCGCGGGCGAGACCGACCTGGACCGCTGGATCGGCTCGCGCCTGAGCGCGACGGTCGCGATCGTCACGGAGCGCCTCGACGCCTACGACGCGACCACCGCCGGCCGCGCGATCGCCGAGTTCGTCGACGACCTCTCCAACTGGTACGTGCGCCGCTCGCGCGCGCGCTTCTGGGACGGCGACGCCGTCGCGCTGGAGACGCTGCGCACGAGCTTGGTCATGGTCGCCCAGCTGCTGGCCCCGTTCACGCCGTTCGTTGCCGACGAGATCTACGACAACCTCGACGGCTCGGCTGCCAGCGTGCACCTCACGGACTGGCCGGAGCCGGCCGAGCGCGACGAGGCGCTCGAGCAGGCGATGGTGATCGCGCGCGAGACCGTCCGGCTCGGGCTGGCGGCCCGCGGCGCCGCGAAGATCAAGGTCCGCCAGCCGCTGCACGAGGCGGTCGTCGTCGCGGCCGGGCGCGAGCGCGAGGCGATCGAGCGCCTCGACGCGATCGTGCGCGACGAGCTCAACGTCAAGCAGCTGCGGTTCGTGACACAGGCCGGCGAGCTGGGCTCCTACACGCTGAAGCCGAACTACCGCAGGCTCGGCCCGCGCTTCGGCAAGGCGATGCCGCAGGTCGCCGAGGCCGTCGCGGCGCTGGACGCCGACCACGTCGCGGAGGCGCTGCGCGCGGGACGCCCCGTCGGCGTCTTCATCGACGGACACGACCACACCCTGGGCGACGAGGACCTGCAGCTGGCGATGGCTCCGCTGCCGGGCTACCAGCTCGAGCGCGAAGGCTCGCATGCCGTCGCGCTGGAGCTGTCGATCGACGAGGGCCTGCGCCGCGAGGGGCTTGCGCGCGAGGTCGTGCACGCGGTCCAGCTTGCGCGCCGCGAGGCGGGCCTGGAGATCTCCGACCGCATCGTGCTGCGGCTCGGCGGCGACGAGGAGCTGCTCGCCGCAGCCCGCGCGCACGAGGATTGGCTCAGCGGCGAGGTCCTCGCCGTCGAGGTGCACTACAGCGCCAACAGCAGCGGTCAGCTCGCGAGCATCGAGGGGCGCGAGCTGCGGATCGGCGTGGCGGCGGTCTGACCGCCGCCACGACCGTCGCGACTACGCCGCGGGCTCGAGCTCGAGCTGCTGCTCGAGCTGGCTCTTGCTGCGGGTCGGCCGCAGGCGCTTGTTCTCGACACCGTCCTTGAAGAGGATCAGCGAGGGGATCGAGAGGATGCCGTACTGCGCGGCCGTGATCTGGTTCTCATCGACGTTGAGCTTGACGATGCGCACGTCGTCGCGGTCGTCGGCGATCTGCTCGAGCAGCGGCGCGATCGCACGGCAGGGGGCGCACCACGGGGCCCAGAAGTCCACGAGGATGGGGCTCTCGGACTCGAGGACCTCGGCCTGGAAGCTGTCGTCAGTCACGTCGATGATCGATCCGGCCATGTGCGGTGTCTCCTTCGGGAAGTGGAAGCCCTACCCACTATACAAAGTGAAGCGGCCCCTCTTCGGGCCCCACACGAGGGCTTACCCCGCAAGCGAGCGCAGCAGGACCGGGCTGACGTAGACCTCGACGAAGGCCGCGGCCACGAGCACCGGGACGGCGAGGGCGACCGTGACGATCGTCGCGGCCAGCAGCTCGTGCCAGTCGTTCTGGCGGCTGGCGATCATCCACGCCGCCAGGGGCAGGAAGAGCGCGACGAGCTCGGGCAGCGCGTGCGGCAGCAGGCCGAGCAGCAGCAGGCCTGGCGAGATGTCCACCTTCCACGCCAGCGATGCCGCGCCCTGACCGAGGACGAACGCCTGGGTGATGAGCGAGAACGTCGTCGCGCCGATCACGAACGCGATCGCGAGCGGGCCGGCCTTGTTGTGGATCCAGCGCCAGGTGCCGCGATAGCGCATGGCCTCCCGCGGCATCGAGCTGCCGGCGATGAAGCCCGCGATGCAGGCGAAGCCGTGCAGCGCCAGGACGAGCGCGTTGCGCAAGAGGACGTGGCCGACGTGACCGAGGTCGGGGTCGTCGACCAGGAAGGAGTACGACAGATCGGGCACGGAGGCCACCGCGACGATCCAGACGCTGCCGAGCAGCGCGAGCGCGATGAGCAGCGCGCCGACGAGCCAGCCGACCACGACCGGCCCGGGGCGACGGTTCCACTCGTCGAGCGTTGCCCGCGTATCGGCGAATCCCCTGACGAGCGCGAGGTCGGAGGTCTGCACGGTCCTCGCATCGGCGCCCGCGGCAGCGGGGCGCGCTCAGCGGCGACGCCGTTGGCCGGATGTGCGACCGAGCCGCAGCAGCGGGACGAGCCACGCCGCCTCGCCGGCGATCCGCCAGCTCATCTTGGAACGCCCGAGCTCGCGGTCGCGGAAGACGATCGGCAGCTCCACGACGCGAAAGCCGGCGTGCACCGCACGGTGCGTGAGCTCCACCTGGAAGGCGTAGCCGCGCGACCGCACGGTCGGAAGGTCGATCGCCTCGAGCACCTCGCGGCGGAAGCACTTGAAGCCGCCCGTCAGGTCGCGCACGTCGAGCCCGAGCACGACGCGCGCGTACCACGAGCCGCCACGGCTGACGAACCGCCGCACACGGCCCCAGTCGGTCACGCCGCCGCCGGCAACGTAGCGCGAGCCCAGCACGAGGTCGGCCTCCTCGGCCGCGGCGAGCAGCCGCCCGAGGTCGGCGGGATCGTGCGAGAAGTCGGAGTCCATCTCCAGGACGAGCTGCGCGCCGCGCCGGAGCGCGTGGGCGAAGCCCGCCAGGTACGCCGGGCCCAGACCTTCGCGCGTCGCGCGGTGCAGCACCTCGACGTCGTCGTGCTGTGCGGCGAGCGCGTCGGCGATGTCGCCCGTCCCGTCGGGTGATCCGTCGTCGACGACGAGGATCCGGTGGTTGCCCGGCGCGGCCTGCTCGAGGATCGCGCGTGACGCGGCGACGACCGCCGCGATGTTCTCGGCCTCGTCGAAGGTTGGGAGGATGAGCCAGACGGCGGCGGGCATGCGCGCGACTACCCTACGTGCCGCGATGGCGGCCGATCCTTCGAACCTTCAGATCGCGGCCGCATTCGACGAGCTGGCGGACCTCTACGAGCTCGACGGCGCCATCGTCCACCGCGTGCTCGCGTACCGCTCCGCGGCGAAGGCCGCGCGCGAGGCGACGGTGTCGGTCGCGGCGCTCACGCGCAAGGGCACGGTCACCTCGTTGCCCGGGATCGGCAGGACGCTCGAGGAGAAGATCGTCGCGCTGCTCGAGACCGGCGACATCCCGTCCGCCGTCAAGCTTCGCGCGAAGTACCCGGCTGGGCTGCTGGCGATGACGCGCCTGCCGGGGCTGGGGCCCAGGCGCGCGCGGAAGCTGTTCGACGAGCTGGGCATCGACTCGCTCGAGGCGCTGCGCGCCGCTGCCGAAGGCCAGCAGCTGCGCGGGATCAAGGGCTTCGGGCCGAAGTTCGAGGCATCGGTGCTGTCGTCGATCGGCGCCGGGATCGGCGAGAGGCCCGCCCAGCGCGTGCTGCTTCACCGCGCCCTCGCGATCGGCGAGCAGATCGTCGCGGCGCTGCGCGAGCATCCGGCCGCCGAGCGCGTCGAGCTGGCCGGCTCAGCGCGCCGCCAGGCCGACTCGGTGAAGGACCTCGACATCGTCGCCACCGCGAGCGACCCCGGCGCGCTCGCTCGCGCGCTCCGCGAGCTGGACCTCATCGAGTCGGCAGGCGCGCCCAACGAGAACGCCGCGCGCGCGCGCACGCACACGGGCCTGCCGGTCGACCTGCGCGTCGTCGCGCCGGAGAACTTCGGCAACCTGCTGCAGCACTTCACCGGCTCACAGGCGCACAACGTCGCGCTGCGCGAGGCCGCTGTGCGCCGCGGGCTGCACGTCAGCGAGTACGGCATCCTCGACGACGCCACGGGCGCGACGCTGCGCTGCCCGACCGAGGAGGCGGTCTACGAGCGCCTCGGGCTCGCGTGGCCCGAGCCGGAGCTGCGCGAGAACCGCGGCGAGCTGGCCGCGGACTTCGTCGCGCCGCGCCTGGTCACGGTCGAGGACCTGCGCGGCGACCTGCACATGCACACCGTCGCCTCCGATGGGCGCAACACGATCGAGCAGATGGCGCGCGCGGCGCTCGAGCGCGGATACGAGTACATCGCGATCACCGACCACTCGGCCACGCACGGCTTCGGCAACCACGTCTCGCCCGACGAGCTCGAGCGCCAGATCGAGCGCATCGCCGAGGTCGACGAGCGCATCGACGGGATAACCGTGCTGGCGGGCACCGAGACGAACATCCTGCCCGACGGCTCGCCGGACTACGACGACGAGCTGCTCGCGCGCCTGGGGTGGGTGATCGGCTCGGTCCACACATCCTTCGGCATGCCGTCGGCGGAGATGACCAGGCGGATGATCGCGGCGATCGAGCACCCCTGGATCGACGCCATCGGCCATCCCACCGGCCGCAAGATCGGGTCGCGCCGGGCCTACGCGCTCGACGTCGACGCGGTCGTCGCCGCCGCCGCCCGCACCGGCACGATGCTCGAGATCAACTCCGCGCCCGACCGCCGCGACCTCGACGACGTCAACGCGCGCGCCGCAGCCGAGCACGGCGTGCTGCTGCTGATCGACTCCGACGCGCACGGCGCCGACCGGATGGAGCACGTCCGCTGGGGCGTGGCGACGGCGCGCCGTGCATGGGTGACGCCCGGTCAGGTCGCCAACACGCGTCCCTGGGCCGAGTTCGCGGCGCTGCGCAAGCGCGCGCGGCTGCGCTGATCGCCGTGGGGAGCGCGGCCTGAGCTTCGAGCATCCGTTTCACGAGATCGCGGCGCTGCTGCTGGTCGCCGCGTTCATCGGCGCGGTCGCGCTGCGCTTCCGCCAGCCGCTGATCGTCGCGTTCATCGCCGTCGGCATCCTCGCGGGACCTGT
>DATMJM010000442.1:0-6016 GCA_035553935.1 Solirubrobacteraceae bacterium | reverse complement strand
TCGCAGCGAAGCAGGCCTCCACCTGTCGATCAACAGCGCCTTCCGCTCCGACGCCGAGCAGGCCCGCCTCTGGGCGGCGAACCCGAACCCCCGTTGGGTCGCGCCGCCCGGCACGAGCCTCCACCGCTACGCCACGGAGCTGGACCTCGGCCCGCCCGCCGCCTACGCCTGGCTCAAGCGCAACTGCCGCCGCTTCGGCTTCATCCACCGCTACGCCTGGGAGCCCTGGCACTAGGGGAGCGTGTACATGCGTATCGGTCACGGCAGCGGGAGCTGGCGGGGTTGGACGACCGTGCCGGCGTGTTTCCTGCGGGTGCGCTACGGCTGGCAGCCCGGCGCGGGCGCGCTCACGGTGTTGGTGGTCTCGAGGGTCTGGGCGCCGGAGGTGCGCGTTGTATTCCTCGACGCGGGCTGGGCTGCGATCGTCCTTGCGGTACGTGAGTCCGGGGTGAGGCGAGGAGTCAGGCGGATACTGGCTGCCTGAAGTGACCGCTGGGCGCGAGCCGGCTGGATCGCGCGCGAGAGCTCGTCGGCCTCCCTGCCGACGGGACGGCTTCATGCGGCGGCGTGTGTCAGAGCGTCGCTCGTGGGCTCAGCTCTGCGGCGTGTCTGGCCGATGGTCCGTGTGAGCGTCGAGTTCTGGATTTGCGGCGCCTCTTGAACTGTTTCTGGGAGGACTCGCATGAACCCTGCTCGGTCCGCTCGAGCGCTTGCGCTCGCGCTCTTTCTTGTGCTGCTCGTCGGTGTGACGGTTGTGGCTGCGTCACCGGCTGGCGACGATCCCGGGATTACGCCGGCGGATGTTTTGGCGGCGCAGCGGGTCGCGACGGAGCGGCAGGCGTGGGAGCTGCGGTTGCAGTCGCCGGACATGCGGGCCGAGCGGGCGCAGCGACGGACCGCTTACCGCGGGATCTCCGACGCCGAGGCGGTTGATCGTGCACGGCGCGATTTCCCGCAGCTGATGGGTGCTCCCTTATTCCCGGGGGCCCAGTTTCGAGCGGCCGCCGAGGTCGAGTACCTCGGGGACAGGGTGGCGCGAGTTCGGCAGCCAGGAGCCGAGCAGGCGAGTCTGGCGATCTCAGGGCTGCCGTTGCGCGTGCCGGGTGCCGATGGGCGGCGCGCTCCGCTTGACCTCTCGCTCGAGTCGAGCGCGGGCGGGTTCCGTCCGCGCTCCCCGCTGGTTGACGCGCGCTTCGGCGCACGTTCCGGGGACGGGTTCGCGGTCGGCGACGACGCGATCGAGCTGACGCTCGCCGACGCCGAGGATCGCCGGGCCGAGCAGGTCGGTGAGCGGCTCTTCTACGCGAGCGTCCAGCGAGACACTGATCTCGTTGCGTTCCCGACAGCTACGGGGATAGAGGTCGTGACGATGCTGCGTTCTGTCGATAGCCCCGAGCGTCACGAGTTCGATCTCGACCTGCCGGCGGGTGCGACTGCGCGCAAGGGCGGTGGGCGCGACATCGAGGTCGCACGCGGCGATGATCTGCTCGGCCGGATCGTCGCTCCGTTCGCCCTCGATGCGCAGGGCCAAACGGTCGACTTCGAGCTGTCGCTGGTGGACGGCCGCGTCCGGATAGACGTCCCCCACCGCGAGCGCGACTACGCCTACCCGATCGCCGTCGATCCGATCGCCGACAGCTACTGGCCGTGGTACTACAACGCAAGCACCGACTTCAAGGGCTGGGAGCCCGAACGCAGGGGTCCGACGGCGACGAGCACGTCCGGGATCTACGGTCCGGGCCTCTACGGCAAGCTGCCAGCGGGCGGCGCGTTCCAACCGTACGACTACGGCCGCTTCCGCTGGCAGGCGCCAGGCAACAGCTACATCACCGCCGTCAACCTCGGCTACGTCTACGTCTTCACGAACAGCGACGGAAGTGCCGGACCGCTTGGCTTCGCAGGCATCTGGGACACCAACCGCGGCACCTACGCCAACATGCCCAGCAACCCCTGGTATCGCGCCGACACCGCAGGCAACTACTACGGCCGCCAGCTGTCAGACGGCGGTCCCGGCGACCGCGGCAACCAAGCGCTGTTCGGGATCCTGAGCCAGACCGGCGGCACGCGCGGCCCGGAGGCGCTCGCCTATCTCGGCGGGGCGATCGTCTACATCGAAGACGACCAGTGGCCACAACTCGACGCCCTCACCCACTCGACACCAGACGTGACCACAGGCTGGCACCAAACAGGCACCGACACAGTCCAGATAACCGCCCACGACGACGTAATCGGATTGTTCAGCTACGACCTCACGGTCCCCCAGGCCGCGGCGCCCAACCTGCCCGTTCACCACGCCGGCAGGATCAAGAACGGCGAGGCGCAGTGCGACGGCACGCACAGGCTCCCCTGCCGCCAGAGCGACCGCGTGACACTGCCTTCCTACAGCCTCGACTCGATACCAGAAGGCATCAACACCGTCAACGCGACCATCAAGGACCCGCTCGACCACCGCACATACACCGCCTGGGGTGTAAGAGTCGACCGGACGGAGCCGCTGCTCGATATTGATGGAACGCTAGTTGCTGCGAACGAGCAGGTAGTGCACGGTTCGCCCTGGGACGTTGCCATCACAGCGAACGACATCGGGCCAGAGGGTGCCGCCGTCGCGGGTATCGAACAGATAGAGGTCCGACTGAATGGAACGGTCGTCCATGACGAGACGCCGGCCTGCACGCCGGAGTGCCCGGCGAGCCGATCAGCCTCATGGTCCTTCAACCCGACCCAGGACGGTGAGTACACGGTTGAGGTCATCGCGCGCGACGCGGCGGGTAACGAGGAAAGCGAAACGGTGGTGATCGTGGTGGCTCACGCAACGGCGAAACCTCCGCAATCGATCTCCCTGGACGACGGTGGTCTCCGCATTCGTGGCGGCGCCCCCGGAGATCTCGCAGGCCAGTCCATCGCGACCGTGGGCGACCTTAATCTCGATGGGTTCGACGACTACATCGTTGGTGCGCCCGGTGTAGATGCGGGCCGCGGCGCGGCTTATCTCGTGCTCGGAGCCGCAGGAGGGTCGGAGGTCACACTGTCAGGCGCCGAGAGCTCGCGCCACATCCGCCTGCTCGGTGCACGGCCTGGTGATCGCGCGGGCTACGCGGTTGCGGCGGCCGGAGATGTGAACGCCGACGGCTATCCCGATCTGCTCGTTGGTGCACCCGGACCGACCACGGCAGTGGAGGCGACCGGCAGCGTCTATGTCGTCTTCGGTAGCGAGGTTCCGCAGCCGGTCGACCTAGCGAATCTCGGCGCGCACGGATTTGAGATCCGTGGTCCGGCGGTGGTGGCGCTCGGCGCTCTCGATGACGCGCGACTGCGGTTCGGGGCTGCGCTCGCGACACGCCAGCTAGGCGACTTCTCCGTCGATGGCGACGTGAACGGTGACGGTGCCGATGACATTGTGATCGGAGGCCGTGATCCGAGTCTCTCAAGGCCTGCCGATGCTGGGGTCGTCTATGTGATCTTCGGCAAGGCGGACACTGCCACCATCGACTTGGGCCCCACTGCGGGAGATCCCGGCACCCACGGTTTCCGCGTCTTTGGCGCTGCCGCAGCACACGAAGCTGGAGCCGATGTTGCGCTCCCTGGCGACCTCAATGGCGACGACCGTGCCGAAGTTCTTCTCGTCGCACCGGGCGCAAACGCGGTGGGACGAGCCTCTGCGGGAACAAGCTACGTCGTGTTTGGGAAGTCCGACACGTCGACGGTAGAACTAGACAATCTAGGGCAACAGGGCTATGCCATCACCGGGGCTAGCGGGGATGCTCTGGCAACTGTGGCCGGCCCAGGCGACATCGATGGCGATGGCGCGCCTGACCTGCTACTCGGCGGACGCGGCGCGTGGGTGGTCTACGGGAAGGCCACGGCGGAGGCGGTTGACCTCGCCGCGAGCTTTGCCGGCTATCGGATCACTCCACCGACCGGTACCGGGTACGAGCGCGCCGACGTGGCGGGCGTCGGGGACGTTGACGCTGATCGCAGCCCGGACACCGCAGTGTCCTTCCCCGCGGCTGGCCTCGGAGCCGGCGAGACGTACGTCCTGTATGGACAGCCGAAGGGCGGGTCGGTGGACCTCGCGAACCTACCTGGTCATCGAGGCTCCCGCGCAATGGGTGCGTCTGGCAGCGCGAGTGGGACCTCCACGACGGGGGCCGACTCCGGGAGCGACGAGCGTCCTGCCTATGCGGTGGCTGCGCCGCGTGCCGATGACAACGGCGCCGACTCCGGGACTGTGTATGCGCGACAGAGCGCCGAACTAACCGAGGTCTCGGCAGCTGGCCGCAGCCCGTGCATCGGAAAGCGACCCTATGCCTTCCCCTTCAGGGGACGTGCGCAGCCGCTCCCGCCGTGTCGTCGCGCCCGGGGCGGAACGATCGACGTCGCGCTCGTGAAGGGCGGCAGTAATGGCCTGAAGGTCTACAACCCTGCTCCGCGCTGCGGACAGTACAACGGCACGAATTGCTTGCCCTCGGCCTACAATGGCGGTAAGGCGAACGTCACCAGATACGACCTAAGCGCCGGGCGCATTCCGGTAGTGGACTCGTTCGAAAATCCGATTGCCTATCTTCGCCGGGAGCGCCGCGGCTGTTTCACGGTTCTGCGCCGGGATGGGGTCACGGAGAAGGAGACAACGACCCCGACTGGCGCACTCGGCAGCTGCGCCACAAGCCAACGGATCTACGTTCGGATCGAAGTGCAGGGAAAGCAATGCATGCGAACGTCTCAGCTTGAGGACGACTACGTCATGATCGCGCTGAACAGAACTAGATCCGGTCCGAGCTTCGCTAGCGAAGGCCTGCGCGCGCTTGTCCCGAAGTCCGCGGTGCCTGCGCTGACGGCACGAGAACGAGATCGCATCGATGATGCATATCTCGGCTGTGGGATCAGGCCTAAGCGCCTTCGCGGCATTGACAGAGACCTCAAGGTCGAGGACACGTTCCGTGCGTTTGGCAGCGAGGTAGATCGTTACATCAGTCCCGAAGCGTTCAGGGACTGCGGCGAGGAGCCCGGATGTGGGGCTCCATATGCGAACTACCAAGGATTCTGCTACTTCAACGATGTCGCGCTGCTCGCGGCCTCGACGACCGGAGTCAGTGCTGTCGGGTCTGGTACTAGCGGTCGTCGCAGGCTCGGCCCGAGCGGAATCGCGCGCGCTGTCGTTCCTCGCGAATCGCGATCAGAGTTCCAGGTGTTCGACTCGATTGCGTACGCTGATCCAAACGTCCCTGAGGGACAAGGGCACCTCGCGACTTGGATTTACGGCGCTGCGAATCCGAACGGTGACAGAACGCACAAGATGTTCGGGTGGACCCCCGTCCGCAGTCCTAAAGACCCGCCGCCCGCTTGCTGATGCGTCGCGTATTTGCTAGCGCTGCGGGGCTCTGCGGAATTCTCCTGGTGGTTGTGTCAGCGACCGCGCTGGGTGAGCACCGCCGGTGTGCACCGGGTGCTTCTGACACCTTGACCGGCAGCCGCGATGTGCGGCTCTACCGAACGCGAGACGGGTTCCTCGCTGGGTGCCGGTTCTCAACCGGTCGGATGCGGATCCTCGACGAGAGCGGGTGGTTTCCGCCTCCGGCGATGGATGCTGCACGGACGCTCGTCGCGTTCGTGAGCATCGATACCGACGGGGTTGGTTTCGGTCCACCCACTCTCATCGTCGAGGATCTCGCGCGCCCGCTGGCACGACCGGTGGTCCGGAGTTTTGAGATCGGAGATGTTGGGATCCTCCGAGTTACGCGACGTGGCGCGGTCGCCTGGATCGAATGCGAAGACGATTCCGAGGAGCCCACAGCGATCTCCCCGAGCTGTCGCCGAATCAACAGCTTCAAGCGTGTCTATAAACGAGACTCGTCGGGAGCGGGCCGGGCCGCGGACGCAAACGTGCTCGTCGATGAAGGCCGCGGGATCGATATCCGGTCGCTTGGCCTTCGTGGCGGGCGCGTGACGTGGGAGAAACGCGGCAGACAAAGGAGCGCGGCGATCCAATGACTTGCGTCAAGCGGATGTCGCTCTAGAC
>DATMJM010000441.1:0-6812 GCA_035553935.1 Solirubrobacteraceae bacterium | reverse complement strand
CAGATCGCCGTCGAGGCGCCCGACCTGTGCCCGCGCTTCACCGCGCGGGCACAGGTCGGGCGCCTCGACGGCGATCTGCACGCCGACGTCGCCGGTCTCGAAGGAGCCCGGGTCGTCCTCCCACGGCGGGGGCGCGAGCGGCGCGCCGGTCGCCGCGTGCGTCTCGCGGGCGACGCCATACACGCCGAGGCAGTCGGGCCGGTTGGGCGTGATCTCGAGCTCGAGCACGTCTGTCGAGATCGGGAGCAGCCCGGCCAGCGGCATGCCGGGCTCCAGGCCGTCCTCGAGGACCATCGTGCCGGCGTGGTCGGAGCCGATGCCGACCTCGTCCTCGGCGAGGATCATCCCGTTGGACTCCTGGCCGCGCAGCTTGGCCTTCCTCAGGCGCGTGCCGTCGGGCATCACCGAGCCAGGCTTCGCGACGGCGACCGTCTGCCCCGCGGCGACGTTCGGCGCGCCGCAGACGATCTGCGACCGCTGTCCCCCGCCGACGTCGACGACGCAGACCTTCAGGCGGTCGGCGTCCGGATGCTGGTCGGCGGACAGCACCCGGCCGACGACGAAGTGCTCGAGCGCCCCGACGCCGTGGTGGAGGATGCGATCGACCTCGGTGCCGGTCATCGCCAGCCGCGTCGCGAGCTCGCCGACCGGCAGGTCGGGCGCGCAGTACTCGTGCAGCCACTCGACGGGGACCTTCATCGCAGCCTCATCCGAACTGCTCCAGGAAGCGCTTGTCGTTGTCGTAGAGCAGGCGCAGGTCGGGCACGCCGTGCTTGAGCATCGCGATCCGCTCGATGCCCATGCCGAAGGCGAAGCCCTGAACCCGCTCGGGGTCGTAGCCGTACTCGCTCACGTAGGAGAAGACGTTGGGGTCGACCATTCCCGAGCCGAGGATCTCGACCCAGCCGGTGTCCTTGCAGACGCGGCAGCGCTCGCCGCCGGTGGTGTGCTCCATGAAGCACGAGACGTCGACCTCGACGGACGGCTCGGTGAACGGGAAGAAGTGCGGGCGCAGGCGCACCTCGCGGTCGGCGCCGAAGATCGCGCGCGCGAACGCCAGCAGCGTGCCCTTGAGATCGGCGAGCGTGATGTCCGTGTCGACCGCGAGCCCCTCGATCTGATGAAACTGCGGCGTGTGCGTGGCGTCGGAGTCGCGGCGGTAGACGCGGCCCGGCACGATCACGTACAGCGGCGGCGGGTGGGACTCCATCGTGCGGATCTGCATCGGCGACGTGTGGGTGCGCAGCAGCACGTCGTCGTTGACGTAGAAGGTGTCCTGGCGGTCGCGCGCGGGATGCGTGGGCGCATGGTTGAGCGCGTCGAAGTTGTAGTAGACGGTCTCGATCTCGGGCCCCTCCGCGATGCGGAAGCCGAGGCCGAGGAACACGTCCTCGATCTCGCGCCGCGTCGCGCTCAGCAGGTGAAGCCGGCCGACCGGCTGCGGCGGCGCGCCCGGCAGCGTCACGTCGGCGGCGTCGCGCCGCAGCTGGCCCTCGAGCTCGCCGGCGGCGAGCTGCTCGCCGCGCTGCGCGATCAGCGCCTCGAGCGCCTGGCGCGCCTGGTTGGCGGCCTTGCCCGTCGGCCCGCGCTCCGCGGGCGGCAGCGACGCGATCCCGCGCAGGATGTTCGGCAGCTCGGCCTTGCGGCCGAGGTGGCGCACGCGCAGCTCCTCGAGCTCGGCGGTCGTGGCGGCGGCGGCGATCGCGGCCTCCGCCTCGGCGCGCAGCTGTGCGATGCGTTCGGTCATGCGCGCGCCATCCTATGGACGCGCCTCGCGCGTCAGCTCGTAGAGGGCGACGGTCGCCGCCATCGCCGCGTTGAGCGACTCGGAGGCGATCGGGATGTGCGCGACGCGGTCGCAGGCGCCGACGACGTCGGGCGGCAGGCCGTCGCGCTCGGCGCCGACGACGATCGTCACATCGCCGGCGGCGGGGCCCGCAAGCGCTTCGCCGGACCGTCCCGCGAGCGCCACGCGCTCGCCCGGCAGCGCCCCGACCGAGGCGGCGCGCGCGACCGGCACCTCGAAGATCGCGCCCATCGACGCGCGCACCGCCTTGGGTCCGAACGCGTCGGCGCAGCCGGGCCCGAGCACCACCGAGGACGCGCCGAAGGCCAGCGCCGAGCGCAGGATCGTTCCGACGTTGCCGGGATCGCCCACGCCCCACAGCGCGACGCACAGCGGCCCGGCGGGGACCGACCAGCGCGAGGCGTATACGCCCAGCTGGCGCGTTCCCGAGCCCAGCCCGGAGACCGCCGCGAGCAGGTCCGGCTCGACCTCAACGCCGTCGAGACCGCTGCCGGCGGCGGCAAGCAGCGTCAGGGGCGCCCAGCCCGAGGATGCGGCCGCGGCGACGAGGTCCTCGCCCTCGGCGACGAAGCGTCCGGCGTCGTCGCGCGTACGGCGCCGCGCGAGCTTGCGGATCTCCTTGAGCTTGTCGTTGTGTGAGCTGGTGATGGTCATCGGGCAAAAAAAGGGCGCCGTCCTGTCAGAGGAAGCGGCGCCCGGGAGGTCGGTGTGTGTCGGCTTGAGCTCGTCAGGCAGCCGACGCCTCGCGGGCGGCGTCGACGAATCGCCGGAAGGTCTGCGGGTCGCGCACGGCGATGTCGGCCAGCACCTTGCGGTCGAGCTCGATGCCCGCCAGCTGCAGGCCGTGGATGAAGCTGGAGTACGTCATGCCCTCCTGGCGCGCGGCGGCATTGATGCGGGTCACCCACAGGCGGCGGAAGTCGCGCTTGCGGTTGCGGCGGTCGCGGTACTGGTACGCCTCCGCCTTCATGAGCGCTTCCTTGGCGCGCTTGTAGTTCGAGTTCGCCTCGCCGCGGTAGCCCTTCGTCCGCTCGAGCGTGGCGCGGCGCTTCTTGCGGGCGTGGACCGAGCGCTTGACGCGGGTCATCTACTTGCTCCCCGTGCGCAGCAGCTTCTTGGCGCGCGGCGCGTCATGGCTGGAGAGCATCAGCGGCTTGCCGAGCTGGCGCTTCTTCTTCGGCGACTTCTTCTCGAGGATGTGGCTCGTGAACGCGTGACGCGCGCGAATCTTCCCGCTCGCCGTCTTCTTGAAGCGCTTCTTCGCGCCGGAGTGGGTCTTCATCTTGGGCATGCGAGCGGGTCAGTATAGGACAGCCGACCGGCTGCACCCGACGGCGCTAGATCTTCGCGGGGTCCGGATCCGTCGGGGTCGCGTTCCCCGACGGCGCGGCCTGCGGCGCGGCCTTGCCCTCGGCCTCGGCCTCGGGCGCGGCCTCGGGCGCGGCCTTGGGCGCCTGATCCTCGCCGTCGAACTCGCCGGCGAGCACGGCCTTGGACGGGCCGAGCATCATCGTCATGTTGCGCCCGTCCTGGATCGGGCGCTGCTCGATGACCGCGAGGTCGGCGAGCTCCTCGGCGAGGCGGTCGAGGATCATCACGCCGCGCTCGGGGTGGGTGACCTCGCGCCCGCGGAACATGATCGTGATCTTGACCTTGTCCTTGTGGCGCAGGAAGCGCTCGACGTGGCCCTTCTTCGTGTTGTAGTCGTTCTCCGCGATCTTCGGGCGAAACTTGATCTCGCGGATCGTGATCTGCTGCTGGTGCTTGCGCGCCTGCTTTTGCTTCTGGGCCTGCTCGTACTTGTACTTGGAGTAGTCGAGCACGCGGCAGACCGGCGGGCGGGCCTCGGGCGCGACCTCGACGAGGTCGAGTTCGCGGTCCTGCGCGTAGCGCAGGGCCTCCTGCGTGCGCATGACGCCCACCTGGTTGCCGTTCTCGTCGATCAGGCGCACCTCGGGCACGCGGATGCGCTCGTTTACGCGCGTCGTGTCCCGCTCGGGCGGGCGCCGATCGAACCTACGAGGGACCGGCACTATGAAATGAGGCCGCGCGTCAAGCTGTGAACGGACGCGGCAATGAGAGTCGAGTCTGGGTCAACGTGGCGAGTATAACCCGGATCACGCCTCGCGGCGCGCGGATCTTGCCGCCAGCCGCGCGACGACGTCCGCGACCGTCGCGCTGCCGCTGTCGCCGACGCGGTGCTCGCGCAGCGCGACGGTCGGGTGGGCCGGATCCGACTGCACCTCGCGATCGCCGACGACGAGCATGTACGGCACCTTGCGCAGCTCGGCGTCGCGAATCTTGCGCCCGACGGACTCGGTGCGGTCGTCGAGCTCGGCCCGCAGGCCGGCCTCGTGCAGCGCCGCGAGCACGGCGCCGGCCGCCTCGGCGTGGCGGTCGGCGATCGGCAGCACGATCGCCTGCAGCGGCGCCAGCCAGAGCGGGAACTCGCCGGCGTAGTGCTCGACGAGGATGCCGATGAAGCGCTCGAACGAGCCCAGCAGCGCGCGGTGGATCATCACCGGGCGGTGATCGGCGTCGTCGGCGCCGGTGTAGCTCAAGTCAAAGCGCGCGGGCATCGAGTAGTCGAGCTGGACCGTCCCCAGCTGCCACGAGCGGCCGAGCGAGTCGGTCATGTGCAGGTCGATCTTCGGGCCGTAGAACGCGCCGTCGCCCTCGTTGATCTCGTAGGACAGCTCGCGCGCGTCGAGGGCGTCCTGCAGTGCCGCCTCCGCGCGGTCCCACATGTCATCAGAGCCGATCCGCTTCGCGGGTCGCGTCGACAGCTCCAGGCGCGGCTCGAAGCCGAACAGGTCATAGAGGAAGAAGCCGAAGTCCAGGCAGCCGACGACCTCCTCGCGGATCTGCTCCTCGGTGCAGAAGATGTGGGCGTCGTCCTGGGTGATGTGGCGCACGCGCATCAGCCCGTGCAGCGTCCCGCTGGGCTCGTGGCGATGGACGAGGCCCTGCTCGGAGTAGCGGATCGGCAGGTCGCGGTAGGAGCGGCGTTCGTCCTTGAAGAGCTGGATGTGCGCCGGGCAGTTCATCGGCTTGAGCCCCATCGGGCGATCCTCCACGTCTGTGAAGTACATGTTCTCGCGGTACGTGTCCCAGTGGCCGGACTGCCTGAACAGGTCGACGTCGTAGAGGATCGGCGTCTTGACCTCGCGGTAGCCGCGGCGGCGGTTCTCCTCGCGCCACAGCTTCGACAGCTCGTTCCAGATCGCCATCCCGGCCGGCTGCCAGAACGGCGATCCCGGCGACAGCTCGCTGAACATGAACAGCCCGAGCTCCCGGCCGAGCTTGCGGTGGTCGCGCGCGCGGGCCTGCTCGAGGCGCTGGAGGTGCTGCGCGAGGTCGTCCTTCGAGAAGAAGGCGGTGCCGTAGATGCGCGTGAGCTGCCGGCGGTTGGCGTCACCACGCCAGTACGCGCCGGCGACGGACTGCAGCTTGATCGCCTTGATGCGCTTCGTGCCAGGCCCGTGCGGCCCCCGGCAGAGGTCGGTGAACGGGCCGTTCGTGTAGAGGCTGACGGTGTCGACCCCCTCGCCGGCGACGAGGTCCTCGATGAGCTCGACCTTGTAGTCCTGGCCCTCCGCGCGGAAGCGCTCGAGCGCCTCGCCGACGGTCACGTCCTCGCGCACGAACTGCTCGTCGGCGTGGATGTGCTCGCGCATCCTCTGCTCGATGCGCTCGAAGTCCGCCTCGGAGACCGTGACGCCCTCGGGGAACTCGAAGTCGTAGTAGAAGCCGTGCTCGATCGGCGGCCCGATCGAGATCTTCACGCCCGGGTAGAGCTCCATGATCGCGGCGGCGAGCACGTGCGCGGCGTCGTGGCGGATGACGTCCAGCGCACCGTCGGACGTCGGCGTGATGATCTCCAGCGGCTCGCCCGGAACGAGCGGGCGGGCGAGGTCGCGCACCTCCCCGTTCTGGCGCACCGCGAGCGCGGCGCGCGCCAGCCCGGGGCCGATCGCGGCGGCGGCGTCCGCGCCGCTGGCGCCGTCGGGCAGGTCGAGCTCGGTTCCGTCTGGCAGCGTGACGTTCACGCAGCGCATGCTAGTGCCGGCCCGCGGGCTCGCCGAACGACTGTTCGGACGCTCCGCATGCGCCAATTGAGCGTTTGCGAACGGTCCATCGCGCCTACCCCTCACGAAGAACCGCGGGACGGCGGTGCACCCAGCCCCGACTTTGCGAAGGAGTGAGCATGACCGACGACAAGAAGGTGGCCGTCGCGAACATCCACACGCGTTTCGTGCGCGAGCTGCCCGCGGTCTGCGCGTCATGACTGCGATCAGCAAGACGACGAACGGCGGGCCCCCGCGCGACAACGTCGCCAAGGGGCTGGGCGCCTTCAGCTTCGCGCTCGGACTTCCCCAGGTGCTCGCGCCCGGACGCGTCAACCGCCTGATCGGCCTGCGCGACGACGCCACCACGCGCATGTGGATGCGCGCGGTCGGCATGCGCGAGCTCGTGGCCGGCATGGGCATCTTCAGCCGCCGCCACCCGACGGAGTGGCTGTGGGCGCGCGTCGCGGGCGACACGATGGACCTCGCGCTGCTCGGCTCGGCGCTGCGCGCCAAGAGCAGCGCGCCCACCCGCACCTTGTTCGCGGCCGGCGCCGTCGCGGGAGCCTTCGCCGCCGACCTGGCCGACAGCGTGCGGCTCACCCGCACCCGGCAGGACGCCGGGGAGAGCGAGACGACCGGAGCGATGCAGCTGGCGGCGGCGATCACCGTGCGGCGCGACCGCGAGGAGCTCTATGCGGCCTGGCGCGACGTCGAGCGCTTCCCGAGCTTCATGGCGCACCTCGAGGAGGTCACGGCAACCGGGCCCGACCGCTCGCACTGGAAGGCGCGCGGCCCGCTCGGGCTCGACGTCGAATGGGATGCCGAGATCACCGAGGACGTCCCCGGCGAGCGCATCTCGTGGCGCTCGCTCGAGGGCGCCAAGGTCGAGAACTCCGGCAGCGTCCGGTTCGTCGACGCACCGGGCGACCAGCTGT
>DATMJM010000440.1:0-9448 GCA_035553935.1 Solirubrobacteraceae bacterium | reverse complement strand
CGCTTCGGCGGGCCGGCGTTCGCCGCCGGCCCGCCGAAGCGCGGCTGGCCGGCCGTCCGCCGGTTCGTGAACTCGACCGCCCGGTTGATGACCTCGATCGTGCGCCGGTAGGCCTCCTCGGCGCTGTCGCCCCAGACGACGAGGCCGTGCTTTGCGAGCACGACGAGCTTGAGCTGCGGGTTCTCGCGCACCGCCATGCCGACCTGCTTGGCCAGCGTGAAGCCGGGGCGGATGTAGGGGATCCAGGCGGCCTCGTCGCCGAAGCACTCCGCGATCAACCGCTCGCCGTCGATCGTCCCGGCGATCACGTTGATGCCGTCCGGGTGCGTGTGGTGCACGTGCGGCGCCGGGACGAAGGCGTGCAGCAGCGTCTCGATCGACGAGCGCGGCGCGGCCGGGTCGACCTGGCAGCGGGCGAGGTGGGCGACCATCTCCTCGTCGCTCATCTCGTCGCGCTCGAGCAGCGGCAGCATCTCGTCCATCCGCAGCGGCGTGAAATGCTCGGGGCCCATCGTCGCGAGGTCCGAGCCCGAGCCCTTGACCCACATGACGTCGACCTCGCGGCCGACGTGGTCCACCGCCCGGCCCTTCGCCGACGTGTTGCCGCCGCCGAAGTTCGCGACCGCGCGGTTCGCGCCGAGCAGGTGCGAGGCGAGGACGACCTGGCCCAGCGCGTCGCCGGGGACCGCGGCCGCGTCGGGCCAGCGATCCTCCGCCGTGTCCGTCATCCGATGGATCGTGCTCACTGTCCCCATCCTCCGGCCACCGCTGCCGTGGCTCCTCGTTCGCTGATGGTCTTCTCGACGTAGCCGGACGCCCGCAGCGCGGCGACCGGGTCCTCGGCGGCGCCGGCGCCGGCGCGCACGCGCGCGCACAGCGGCCGCACGTCGCTGCGATAGGCGTCCAGCAGCACCTCGTGTGCGCCCAGCACGTCGTTGGCGGCCTGCGCGGCGGCGAGCGCGTCGCGGTCGACGAGCAGCGCCTTGGCGTAGGCCTCCTGGATGTTGACGACGCTCAGCACCATCGCCTCGACCTTCGCCTCGACGTTGTGCGCCTGGTCGATCGTCAGGCGCGGCAGGACCGCCATCCGCGCGAGCTCGACGAAGATCAGAAACAGCTCGAACGGGTTGACCGACCCGACGATCAGGTCGTCATCGGCGTACTTGCGGTTGTTGAAGTGAAAGCCGCCGAGGCGGCCCTCGTCGTCGAGGAACGCCACGATCTGCTCGATGTTCACGCCCTGGGCGTGGTGGCCGAGATCGACGAGCACGCGGGCGCGCTCGCCGAGCTTCTGGCAGACGAGCAGCGCCGAGCCCCAGTCGGCGAGGTCGGTCGCGTAGAAGGCGGGCTCGAAGAGCTTGTACTCCACGAGCATCTCCTGCTCGGCGGGCAGCGCCGCGTAGACCTGGCCCAGGGCGTCGATCATCCGGTGCCGGCGCGCGATCAGGTCGCCCTGGCCGGGGTAGTTCGTGCCATCGGCGAACCACAGCGACTGCGCGGTCGAGCCGAGCTCGCTCGCGATCTGCACGCACTCGAGGAGGTGTGCGACGGCCTTGGCGCGCACCCGCTCGTCGGTGTGCGTGATCGATCCGAGCTTGTAGTCGGCGTCCTGGAAGAGGTTGGGGTTGACGGCCCCGATCCGCAGGCCGAGCGCCGCGGCGTGATCGCGCACCGCGCCGAGGTCGTCGACGCGGTCCCAGGGGAAGTGCAGCGCGACGGCGGGCGCGCAGCCGGTCAGGCGGTGCACCTCGGCGGCGTCCTCGAGGCGCTCGAAGACGTCGCGCGGGCGCCCGGCCTGCTGGAAGGTGGCAAAGCGGGTGCCCGAGTCGCCGTAGCCCCAGGACGGGGTCTCGATCTCGAGCTGCGCGAGGGCCTGTTCAGGCGACGGATTCACTCGTGGTCCTTTCGACGAAGCGTTCGAAGATGCCGGCGGCGTCGCCGGGCTCATAGGTGACGGGCTGTGCCGAGGCGGCCGCGACCGCCCGCAGGTCGGCGAACGAGCCGAGCTCGCGCGTCGCGCGGGCCTGCACGAGCACGTTGCCCAGGGCCGTCGCCTCGACGGGCCCGGCGAGGACCGGGATGCCGAGGACGTCCGCCGTCAGCTGGCACAGCAGCCCGTTGCGCGCGCCGCCGCCGATGACGTGCACGACGTCGACGTCGCGGCCGGTGACGCGCTGCAGCTGGTCGAGTACGACGCGGTACTTGCAGGCCAGCGAGGTGAGGATGCTGCGCGCGAACTCGCCCTTCGTGGCGGGAGCCTCCTGCCCGGCCGCACGACAGGCGGACGCGATTCGCGCGGGCATGTCGCCGGGCGCGAGGAAGCGCTCGTCGTCCGGATCGAACAGCGCGACGTCGCGGGGCGCGGCGGCGGCCATCCGCGCGAGGTCGTCGTACGTGGACGGATCCCACGCGCGCCGGCACTCCTGCAGCAGCCACAGCCCCATGACGTTGCGCAGCAGGCGGATCGTTCCCTCGATGCCGCGCTCGTTGGTGAGGTTGCAGGCGGCCGCCTCCTGGGTCAGGACGGGCGCATCGAGCTCGAGGCCCAGCAGCGACCACGTGCCCGACGAGAGCACGGCGGCCCTGGGACTGCGGATCGGCGCCGCGGCGAACGCGGAGGCGGTGTCGTGCCCGGCGACCATGTGCACGGGTACGGCGCCCAGGCCGTGGTGCTCGAGCACGGGCGCGAGCGCCACGCCCGGCTCGACGGGGTCGCCCGCAAAAGGACAGGCCGGAAGCCCGAGGCGGGCGATCAGGTCGCGCGCCCAGGTAGCGCTGCGCGCGTCGAGCAGCCCTGTCGTCGACGCGGCGGTCGACTCGTTGGCGAGCACGCCGGTCAGCCAGAGCGCGAAGAGATCGGGGACGAGCGCGATGCGCTCGGCGGCCGCGAGCGCGGCCGTCCCTTCGTCCGCGAGCAGCTGGAAGACGGTGTTGATCGGCAGCGTCTGGATCCCCGCCGTCGCGTAGAGCTCCTCGCGCGGGACGCGCGCGTAGGCTCGTTCGATCATCCCGTTCGTGCGCGGGTCGCGGTAGTGAAACGGCAGCCCGAGCACGCGGTTGGCGCCGTCCAGCAGCGCGTAGTCCACGCCCCAGGCGTCGATCCCGATGCCGTCGACGCCGTCGGCGAACCCGAGGCCGGTCAGAGACTCGGCGAACAGGCTCATGAGGTTCCAGTGCATCCCGTCGGGCAGCCGCACCGGACGGTTGTTGAAGCGGTGCACGACGTCGAGCGCGACCTGCTCGCCGTCGAGCCGGCCCACGACGACGCGCCCGCTCTCGGCGCCGAGGTCGATGGCGGCATAGTCAGGCAAGGTGGAACACCTGCTCGAGGCGCTGGAAGGACTCGTCGGCGCGCTCGCCGAAGAACTCGGCCATCTCGGCCTGCCAGCGCTCGTTGACCTGCGTCGCGGCCATCGCGCGCTGCGCGGCCTCGAAGTCCTCGGTCTCGACGTAGCCGACGAGCAGCCCGTCGTCGCGCAGGAACAGCGAGTAGTTGCGCCAGCCGGCGGCGCGCAGCGCGTCGAGCATCTGCGGCCACACCTCGCGATGGCGGCGCTTGTACTCGTCCAGCCGATCCGCCCGGACCTGCAGGAGGAAGCAGACGCGCTCCATCAGCCGCGGACCTGCACGCATTCGAGGCCGAGCAGCGCCGCGACGCGCTGTACCTCGTCGCCGACGTGACCGACGCCGAGCGCGACGTGGTGCGTCGGGCCCTCCGCGCACCAGGCCTCGAGGAACTCCGCGGGTGACTTGGCGAACCGCAGCCGCGAGTTCGTGTTGCCGATGCGGAACGTCTCGCCCGCGATCGACTCGCCCTCGGCCACGATGAGCTTCAAGCGGCCGGCGGCGGTCTGCGTGCAGCCGACGATCGTGATCGGGCCGTAGCGGACCTTGAACTCGACGCTCAGCCCGCCGCCGGACTTGCCGTGGTAGAGCTTGAGCGCCCGCAGCGTCGGCCTTTCCTGCGCGATCGCCACATGGCCCGGGCCGTCGTGGCCCATGAGGACGAAGTCCTCCTCGAAGTCCAGCGCGTAGTACTCCGTGAACGAGCCGCCGGCGCCGAGCCGGTCCAGGACGAGCTGGGCGATGTTCGTCTTCAGGTCGCCCTCGCCGGAGGTGATGACGCCGCGCGCGGTGAGCAGCGAGTTGCCGACGATGACGCCGGCGCCGAGCTGCTCGGCCTCGTTGCCGTCGGCGCCGCGGTAGTAGTAGGTCAGGCCGTCGAGGTCGAAGTCGCCGACGAGCCGGTCGAGGCCGGTCGCGACGCGCGCCGACCACGCGAGCTGCTCGGGCGTGATCGGGCCCGCGATCGGGTCGCCGGACGGATCGGCGAACGCGAACATCGAGCGGATCTCGTCCTGCTTGGCCGCGATCTCCGCCGCGGTGGCCGCCGCGGCGCGCACGGCCAGGTCGTCGATCTCGAGCACCTCGATGTGCGCGCCGACCTGGGCGTGCACGGCGGTGAAGTCCGTGTACATGTCGAGCATCCCGGGATACGTGTGCCCGAGGAAGCCGATCCGCGAGCGGCGCAGCGCGCGGGCGGCGCCGGCAGCGCGGACCCAGGCCGCGATCCGCGCCCATGCGCGCTCGTCGTCGTCGATCGTGCCGGCGACGGTGTCGTAGGGGATGCCGGCGCGCGTGCAGGCGCCGGCGATCTCCGGCACGCAGCAGGCGGCGCAGTTGGCCAGCCACTCACCGGTGTCGGTGTTGGCGTAGTCCAGCGTCGGCGTCGGTTGCAGGCCGAGCAGAACGGCGGGGACGCCGGCCGCCTGCAGTGCCGGCAGGACCTGGCTCGAGGTGGCGTACGTGACCGCGTGGCAGAAGACCACGTCGACCTGGGCGCCGGCGAACAGGTCGCCCGCCGCTCGCGCCTTCGGCGCGGTGTCCACGAGCCCCGCGCTGACGACCTCTCCGCCGAGCTGCGCGATGCGCTCCTCGACCCGCCGCTGGTAGCCCTCGATGCGCTCCTTCAGGCCCGCGAACTGTGGCCAGTACGCCTGCAGCCCGATGCCGAGTGTCCCGACCCGCGCGCGAGGCGCGGGCCGGGTGCCGGCGACGACCGGGGCGATCGTCACATCGACCACGACTAGAAGTCGAACTCGTCGATGTTTTGCTTGTTGAACCGGGTCGGCGGGCCGAGGATGACCTCGCCGTTCTTGCCGACCGTGTGCTCGCCGAGCTTGCCGGACTTGAACTTCTCGCCCTCCTTGCCGGTGATGAGGTCCGAGGCCAGGGCCGCCCCTGCGTACGCCGCCAGGTAACCGACGTCCGCGGGGTTCCACAGGGCGAACTCCGTGACCGTCCCGTCCTTGACGAACTTGCGCATCTGGTTCGGCGTGCCGAGCCCGGTCAGCGCGATATCGCCCTTCTTGTCCGACGACGACAGGTAGCGGGCGGCTGCCGAGATGCCGACGGTCGTGGGCGAGATGATGCCCTTGAGGTTGGGATAGGCCTGCAGCAGGCCCTGCGTCTCCTGGAAGGACTTCTGGTCGTCGTCGTCGCCGTAGGCGACCTTGACGAGCTTCATGTTCGGGTAGTTCTTGAGCTCCTCGCGCATGAACTTGATCCAGGTGTTCTGGTTCGTCGCGTTCGCCGTGGCCGAGAGGATCGCGATCTCGCCCTCTTCGTTGATCTGCTCGGCGAGGATCTTCACCTGGTCGCGGCCGATCTGCTCCGACGAGGCCTGGTTGACGAAGATCTTGCGCGCGTCGGCCGCCACGTCGGAGTCGAAGCCGACGACCGTGATGCCGCGCTTGGCGGCGTTGCGCAGTGCCGGTGCGACCGCGTTGGGGTCGTTGCCGGCGATCCCGAGGACGTCGGGCCGCTTCTGGATGACCGAGTTGATCAGCGGAACCTGCGACGAGGCCGAGGCATCGGTGGGGCCGACGAGCTCGTGCGTGCCGCCGAGCTCCTTGACGGCGGCCTCGAAGCCGCCGTGCTCGATCTCCTCGTACGGGTTGCCGAGCTGCTTGGGCATCGAGACGAACTTCAAGCCGCGCTTGATCTCGCCGTCGGCGGCGGCCGTCGTGTTCGCGCCACCGGCGGTGGGCTCCTCGTCGTCGTCGCCGCAGGCGGCGAAGGCGAGCGTCAGCGCCAGCAGGGCGACGATGACCGCCCACGGCGTACGAATGCGCTCCATGTTTGTGCTCCTCCTATTGCTGTGGCGCGTTCGGGGTGGCTGCCCGCCGCAACGGCCACTTGCCGCGACGAGTAGGTATTGAGCCGCGCGCCTCGCGGGCGCGCCGGACGAGGTTCGGCCCGAGGACCGAGCCGATCAGCAGGGTCCCGATCACGATCTGGACCCAGTACGACGAGATGCCCTCGGCGAGCGTGAGCGACTTCTGGATCGCGCCGAGCAGGCCGAGCGCCAGGACGACGCCGAGGATCGACCCCTTCCCGCCGAAGATCGAGACGCCGCCGAGCACGACGGCCGCGACCGCCACGAGCTCGAATCCCTGCCCGACGTTCGCGGCGGCGGTCGAGTTGCGCAGGCTGATGACGATCCCGGCAAGTGCGGCGACCGCGCCCGACATGACGAAGAGCCACATCTTGATGCGCTTCACGCGCAGCCCGGAGAAGCGCGCGGCCTCGACGTTGGCGCCGATCGCGAACACGCTGCGGCCGAACGGCGTCGCGTGCAGCAGCACGCCGAACGCCACGGCGAGGATCGCGAAGAGGATCATCGTGTTCGGGATCGGCGTGCCCGCGAAGTTGCCGAACGCGCGGTCGGTCCAGGCGACCGGGAAGTCGGTCACCGACTCGTCGCCGATCACGACGAAGGCCAGGCCGCGAAACAGCGCGAGCGTGCCGATCGTGACGGCCAGCGACGGGAGGCCCAGGCGCGTCACGAGAAAGCCGTTGAAGGCGCCGCACAGCGCGCCGACGGCGATGCAGATCGGCATGATCAGCTCGAGCGGCAGGCCGGCGTTCCACAGCTCGGCCATGACGGCGCTCGACAGCGCGAGCACCGAGGCGACGGAGAGGTCGATCTCGGCGGCGACGACGACGAGCGCGAGCGCGAGCGCCATGAGCGCGACCTCGCTGAGGTCCAGCGAGGCCGTCGTGAACGATTCGGCCGTGAGGAACTCGCTCGACAGGCTCTGCCCCACGACGCAGGTCAGCAGGAACAGCGCCGCGACGAGCACTTCCCAGCGGCCGAGCAGCTCGCGCGCGCGAGCCGCGCCCGCCGGCCTGTCGGACCTCTCGATGACAGCTTCAGCCGGCACGGCGAGAGCTCCTTTGTCGTAGGGCGGCCTCGAGGCGCAGGCCGACGAAGCGGTCGATCGCGATCGCGAGCAGCAGCAGGCCGCCGATCGCCGCCATCTGCCAGAACGCGTCGACCCTCAGCACGATCAGCGCGGACGTGATCGAGCCCAGCAGCAGGGCGCCGAGGGCAGCGCCGTAGACGCTGCCGCTGCCGCCGAAGACGGCCACGCCGCCGACGACGGCCGCGGCCACGACCGTCAGCTCATAGCCCGTTCCCGCGGTCGCGTCGACCGTGCCGAAGCGGGCGGTGAAGAGCACGCCGCCGAGCCCGGCGAGCGCGCCCGAGACGACGAACGCCGTGTTGACGCGGCGGTCGCTGCGAACGCCGGCGAGGCGGGCGGCCTCCGGATTGGACCCGATCGCGTAGAACTCGCGCCCGGCGCGCAGGTCGCGCAGGCACTGCCCCACGACGAGCACGACGACGAAGGCGAACAGCACGAGGATCGGGATGCCGACGATCGAGTTCGTGCCGAGGTTCAGGAACCGGTCGGGCAGCGTCTCGGCGTTGACCTGGCGGCCGTCCGTCCACAGGAAGGCGATGCCGCGGAAGATGTACAGCGTGCCGAGCGTGACGACGAGCGCCGGGACGCGGCCGTACGTCACGAGCACGCCGTTGAGCATCCCGCAGGCGCCGCCCAGCGCCATGCCGAGGACGATGACGAGCGGGACCGGCAGGTCGGGGTTGTTCGACAGGAGCGTCCCGGCCATGAAGGCGGCGAGGCCGAGGATCGAGCCGACGGAGATGTCGATGTTACGCGTGAGGATGACAAGCGTCTGGCCGACCGCGAGGATCGCGATGATCGACGCGTTGAGCGCGAGGTTGCGCAGCGAGCCGGCGCCGACGAAGCGGGGCTCGAGGATCCCGGTGACGAGGATCAGCAGGCCGAGCGCCAGCACGATCCCGAGCTCGCGGACGCGGAAGGCGAGCTCGGTCATTCGGCGCGCGCGCTCGCCGCCGCGCGCCGGCGCGGGCGCCGGCGTGGCGACGGCGGATTCCGCGGGAGTGTTCATGCCGCGAGCTCCAGCTGACCCGTCGCCGCTCGCATGACCGACTCCTCGTCGGCCTCGTCGCGGCTCAGCTGCGCGGTGATCCGGCCCTCGTGCATGACGAGCACGCGATCGGCCATGCCGAGCACCTCGGGGAGCTCCGAGGAGACCATCAGCACCGCGAGGCCCTTCTGCGCGAGCTCCGACAGCAACCGGTGGACCTCGGCCTTCGTGCCGACGTCGATCCCGCGCGTCGGCTCGTCGACCATCAGCACCTTCGGGTCGGTGGCCAGCCACTTCGCCAGCACGACCTTCTGCTGGTTGCCGCCGGAGAGGAATCCGACCGGGTCGTCGAGGCGGTGGTACTTCAGCTGCAGGCGCTTGCTCCATTCGGCGGCCAGCGAGCGCTCGGATGGTGTGCGCAGCAGGCCGAACCGCGCGAGCGCCTTCAGTCGCGTCAGGGTGACGTTGCGCTGGATCGAGTGGTCCATGACGAGGCCCTGCTGGCGGCGGTCCTCGGGGACGAAGCCGATGCCTGCGCGCATCGCGGCGAGCGGCCGGCCGCGCGCGAGGCGCACGCCCGCCACGTCGACGGTGCCTCCGTCGGGCTTGTCGATGCCGAAGATGGCACGGGCGACCTCGCTGCGGCCTGCGCCGACGAGACCTGCCAGCGCGACGATCTCGCCGGCCCGGACCTCGAAGGAGATGTCCGTGAAGACGCCCTCGCGCGTCAGGCGCTCGACGCGCAGGACGGTCGCGCCCAGCTCGCTGTCGAGCTTGGGAAACAGGGCGGTGAGGTCGCGGCCGACCATCCGGCGGACGAGCTCGTCGGTGGTCATGTCGGCGGTGTCGGCGTCGTGGACGACCTCGCCGTCGCGCATGACGGTCACCGTCGAGCAGATCGCGAAGACCTCCTCGAGGCGGTGGGAGATGAAGAGGATCGCCGCGCCGCGGTCGCGCAGAGCGCGCACGACGCCGAACAGGCGCTCGACCTCCGGGCCCGACAGGGCGGCGGTCGGCTCGTCCATGATCAGCACGCGCGCATTGAAGTAGATCGCCCGCGCGATGGCCACGGTCTGGCGCTGACCGCCGGAGAGCGCGCGCACCGGCTCCTTGAACTTGCGGAAATGCGGGTTGAGCCGCGCCATCACCTTGCGCGCCTCGGCTTCCATGGCCACGTCGTCGAGCGTGCCCC
>DATMJM010000439.1:0-4661 GCA_035553935.1 Solirubrobacteraceae bacterium | reverse complement strand
CCGCGCACGTGATCGTCGCCGACGACGGGTCGACCGACGGGACCGCGCAGGTTGCAGAGCGCGCGGGCGCGGAGGTCGTCCGCAGCGAGCGCTCCGTGGGCAAGGGCGGAGCGGCGACGCTGGCGGCGCGGCACGTGCTCAGCCGGGCGCTCGAGCCCGACCCGCCGGTGTTCGTCCTCGTCGACGGCGATCTCGCCGGCAGCGCCGGCCAGCTCGCCGCCCTCTCCGACGCCGTGCGCGAGGACCGCTGCGACCTCGCCGTCGCCGTCTTCGCAAGCCGCGTCGGCGGCGGCTTCGGCCTGGCCATCGGCTTCGCGCACTGGGCGATCCGCAGACTCACCGGGCTGGACCTGCAGGCCCCGATCTCGGGGCAGCGCGCGCTGAGCGGCCCGGCGTTCGCGACCGTCGTCCCGTTCGCGCCGCGCTTCGGGATGGAGATCGGGATGACCGTCGATGCGGCGCGCGCGGGCTTCCGCGTCGAGGAGATCGCGCTCGACCTCGCGCACCGCGCGACCGGCCGCACGCTGCGCGGGTTCCTGCATCGCGCCCGCCAGCTCGGCGACTTCCTCGCGGTGTACGCCAGCCGCCGGTGACGCCTTCGGCCTGGACGGCGCGGCGAGCGCAGTGGGCCCGGCTTTGGACGGGCGTCGATGGGACCTCCCGCGCCCGCGGCCTACCTTGCACTGCATCACCGCGGGCGGGCCGCACCGTCGCCGGCGGCGAAGCGGGCCAGAGCGCGATCGCCGCGCCGCGGGCCGCGATGTCCCGAGGGCCGGGCCGGGGCCGTCCACTCCTCCCGGTCCCGGCCGGTCCTCGGCATGCCTCGCCCGATCGCCGCCCGCCGGTAGCGTCCCGGGCGTGATCCTCGCCATCGACCAGGGCACGACGGGCACGACCTGCCTCGTCTTCGACGAGTCCGCCGAGCTCGCCGGCCGCGCCTACCGCGAGTTTCGCCAGCACTTCCCCCGCCCCGGCTGGGTCGAGCACGACGCCGGCGAGATCTGGGACGTCACCCGCAGCGTCGCGCTCGAGGCGCTCGAGGACGCGGCGGTCGGCGACGGCGAGCTGCAGGCGATCGGCATCACCAACCAGCGCGAGACGGTCTGCGTCTGGGACCGCGAGACGGGCGAGCCGCTGCACCGCGCGCTCGTCTGGCAGGACCGCCGCACCGCCGCGCGCTGCGACGAGCTGCGCGCGGCGGGACACGAGGCGCTCGTGCGCACCCGCAGCGGCCTCGTGCTCGACCCGTACTTCAGCGCGACGAAGATCGAGTGGCTGCTCCACAACGTCGAGGGGCTGCGCGAGAGGGCCGAGGCGGGCCGCGCCGTCTTCGGGACGATCGACGCCTGGATCGTCTTCAAGCTCACGCGCGAGCACCGCACCGACGTCACGAACGCGTCGCGCACGATGCTCTACGACATCCACCGCGGGGGCTGGGACGACGACCTGCTGGCGCTGTTCGGCGACGTCCCGCGCGCGGCGCTGCCGGAGGTGCTGCCGAGCATCGGCGAGTTCGGGACGCTGCGCGACGGCGCGCTGGGCGCCGGCCACGACGGGGTGCCGGTCAGCGGGATCGCGGGCGATCAGCAGGCGGCGCTCTACGGCCAGGGCTGCCTCGACCCGGGCCTGGGCAAGAACACGTACGGAACCGGCTCGTTCGTCCTGCTGAACTCCGGCGACAGCGTCCCGACGGCGCCGCCGGGGCTGCTGGCGACGGTCGCCTGGGGCATCGGCGCGCGGACGCTCTACGCGCTGGAGGCGGCGATCTTCGTCACGGGCGCGGGCGTGCAGTGGCTGCGCGACGGTCTCGGGATCATCGAGGCCGCCGCCGAGACCGAGCAGCTCGCGGTCTCGCTGGACTCCAACGACGGCGTCTTCTTCGTCCCCGCGCTGACCGGCCTGGGCTCGCCGCACTGGGACCCGTATGCGCGCGGCACGATCGTCGGGCTCACGCGCGGGAGCACCCGCGCGCACATCGCGCGCGCGACGCTCGAGGCGATCGCCTACCAGACCGTCGACGCCGTACAGGCGATGGAGGCCGCATCCGGCCGCGAGCTCGCCGAGCTGCGCGCCGACGGCGGCGCGACCGCCAACGGCTGGCTGATGCAGTTCCAGGCAGACGTGCTCGGCGTGCCCGTCGCCGTCGCCGAGCTCGCCGAGACGACCGCGCTCGGCGCCGCGCTGCTGGCGGGCGTCGCCGTCGGCGCCTGGACGCAGGACGACGTCGCGCGGCGCGAGGGCGAGCGCGCGCGCTACGAGCCGCGCATGGGAGGGGACGAGCGGGCCGCGCTCGTCGAGCAGTGGCGACGCGCCGTGCAGCGTGCCGGTGGGTGGGCGCGGGGGTAAGGTTCCTCCATGGCCCGGTTGAAGCGCTCAGAGCAACTCGCGGCGATGGGAACAGGCGGCCGCGACGAGCGGCCGGCCGAGCACTTCGCCGCCTTCCACGAGCGCTCGCGCACGAAGGAGCCGAACTTCGCCTACGAGGTCGTGCGCGTGCTCACCGGCCTGTGGGCGCTGACGTTCTTCCGCACCCGCACGATCTCCAGCGAGAAGGTGCCGCAGAGCGGCGCGGTGATCCTCGCGCCCAACCACGGTTCGTTCATGGACCACTTCTTCCTGGGCGCCTTCATCCGCCGCAAGGTCCGTTTCATGGCCAAGTCGCAGCTCTTCCAGCCGCCGCTGCAGTACGTCTACTCGCACGGCGGCGTCTTCCCGCTGCGGCGCGGCCACCGCGACGAGGAGGCGTTCATCACCGCGCGCACGATCCTCGAGCACGACGGCGTCGTCGCGATGTACTGCGAGGGCGCGCGCTCCAAGGACGGCACGCTGTCGCAGCGGCCCAAGCCCGGCATCGGCAAGCTCGCGCTGCAGACCGGAGCCGCGGTCGTGCCGGTCGCGATCCACGGCTCGGCGAAGGTCCGCAACTGGCGCCGCGGGCAGTTCCCGAAGGTCACCGTGCAATACGGCGACCCGATCCGGTGGGAGCGCGTCGAGGCTCCCTCGCGCGATCAGCAGATGGCGGTCGCCGAGGAGATCTTCGGCGAGATCAAGGTCCTGCACGCGGGCCTGGAGACGCTCGGCCGCAAGGGCGTGCTGCAGCGCCTGCGCGAGCAGCGCCGGCTCGAGCGGCGCGGCAAGAAGCGCGCCGCGACCGCCTGACGCCCGCGGTGACCGCCGCCGCCGGGCTGGAGAACCTCGCGCGCACGACCGGCGACGGACGCGGAGCGCTCGCCGCGTTCCCGGCCTCGGCGGGCGGCGAGTACCTCAGCGGCTGTCGCTTCGGCCTGCGATGAGCGCCGCAGCGGCGCGCGCCGCGCTGTTGATCTTCGTGCTCGGGGTGCTCGTCGTGTGGCTCGCGCGGCCGATCGGCGACGCCTGCCCGGACGTCGGCAAGCTGCCGGCTGGGAGCAGCGCGTCGTCGAAGCCGTCGCTCACGCCGCCGCTGACACGGACGTGCACGTATACGACGCCGGACGGCACGAATGCCCGCAAGCGCTACGTGCCGCTGCTGGACTGGCTCGTGCTCGGCGTCGTCGCGGGCATCGCCGGGGTCGCGATCACGCGGCTGGGACCGCAGCGCCGCCAGCCGCCGGCGCAGCGCCCGCGCCGCCCGCGCGAGCCGTGGGAGTGACCGCGGTCAGCCGGCCCAGGGGACCTCGACCGAGTCCTCCTCGGGCGCGTCGCGCGCGACGACGTACTCGGCGTCCTCGGTCTCGGAAGGGTTGTCGAGCAGGTGCGTCTCGCGCGGCGGGACATAGACCATGTCGCCCGGCTCGAGCGCCAGCGAGTGCTCGAGCTCCTCGCCCCAGCGCACGTTCAGTCGCCCCGACAGCATGTAGACGGCCGACTCGCACTCTGCGTGGTAGTGCGGCCGCGACTGAGTGCCGGCCGGCACGCGGAAGACGCCCATGTAGATGTGCGAGGCGCCCGTGGTCGCCTGCGAGACCTCGGCGCCGCCCACGACGCCGCGCGGCACGACATGATCGGGTCCGGGCTTGACGACCTGCATCGGGGCAAAGACTACTCTCAGATCAGATTGTCGGAAACCCGCAGAGCGGAAAGTCGACGTTCTGACGGCCGCGTGTCCAGTTCGCGGGAAATGCAGGCCGAACGCGCCGGACTAGGTCGTCATCCCGGTGAACTGCCCGCCGGTGATGTTCAGCACCTGGCCGTGAACGAAGTTCGACCACGGCGAGCAGAGGAAGAACACGCCTCCGGCGGCCTCCTGCGCCGTGCCGGGGCGGCCGAGCGGGATGACGTAGGAGGCCATGCCGCGCATCTGCTCGGGGATGCCGAGCTGCACCTTCTCGCCGCCGATCTGCATCGTGTTGTCCTCGACCTTGGGCGCCGTCAGGCGCGTCTGGATGAAACCGAAGGCGACGGCGTTGACGTTGATCTTGAACTGGCCCCACTCCTTGGCCAGCGTCTTGGTCAGCCCGACGACGCCGGCCTTGCCGGCGGCGTAGTTCGCCTGGCCCGCGTTGCCCATCGTGCCCGAGATCGACGAGACGTTGACGATCTTGCGAAAGACCTCGCGGCCCTCCTCGCGCTCCTTCTTGGCGGGCTCGCGCAGGTGCGGGGCCGCCGCGCGCACGACGCGGAACGGGACCACCGTGTGGATGTCGAGCATCCGCTGGAAGGCGTCGTCGGTCATCTTGTGG
>DATMJM010000438.1:0-3304 GCA_035553935.1 Solirubrobacteraceae bacterium | reverse complement strand
GTCAGCGCCTTGACGGACGCCTGAACCTGGTCCTCGTAGAAGTCGCCGATCTTCGAGAGCATCGTTGTCAGCGCGCCCGTCTCCTCGCCGACCTTGACCATGTGCCCGACCATCGCCGGGAAGGCCGGGGAATCCATCAGCGGCTGCGCGATCGTGCCGCCGGCCTTGACGCTCGTCGTGACGTTCCCCATGGCCTCCTCGACGACGATGTTGCCGGCCGTCTGCGAGGTGATGTCGATCGCCTGCAGGAGCGGGACGCCCGCGCCCATGAGCGCGCCGAACGTGCGCGACCAGCGCGCCAGGGCGACCTTGTGGAAGATGTCGCCGATCTTGAAGGGGATGCGCAGCAGGAAGCGCTGCCAGACCGCGCGGCCCTTGTCGGTCTTCTTCCACTTGATGAAGCTGATCACGGCGATCGCCGTGGCGCCGATGAGCAGGTACCACTGCCCGGTGACGACGTTCGAGATCGCCATGACGAAGCGCGTCATCGCCGGCATCTCGGCATCGCCGCCGATCTCCTCGAAGACGCCGGCGAACACCGGGACGATGAAGGCGACCATGCCGATCATGACGAGCATCGCGAAGCTCAGGATCACGATCGGGTAGGCCATCGCCGACTTGACCTGGCGGCGCAGCGACTCCTCCTTCTCCAGCTGGTCGGCGACGCGCAGCAGCGACTCCTCGAGCACGCCGCCGGTCTCGCCGGCGCGCGTCATCGCGACGTACAGCGGGTTGAAGGTCTTGGGATGGCGCCCGAGGGCGTCCGACAGCGGAAGGCCCGCCTCGACGTCCTTGCGCACCGCGACGAGCTGCTCGGCGAGCTTCTTGTTCTCGGTCTGCGCCTCGAGCACGTAGAGCGCGCGCAGGATCGTCATGCCGCTGGAGACCATCGTCGCGAGCTGGCGCGTCATGACCGACAGGTCGCCGAGCTTGATCCGGTTGGCCCACGGCAGCTCGATCTCCTTCGCCTGCTTCTTGTCGGCGATGTCGAGGACGATCAGCCCCTTCTGCTTGAGCTGATCGGCGACCGACTGCTTGGACTCGGCGTCGATCTCGCCCTTGGCCTGCTGGCCGCCGAGGTCGATCGCCTTGAAGACGTACGTGCTCATCTAGTGCACCCCTAGTTCATGGCGAAGGACGTTGCGCCCAGCAGGCGGCGCAGCTCCTCCGGGGTCGAGGAGCGGGACTCCGCGAGCTTCTGCGTGATCTTGCCCTGGCGGACGAGGGTCGCCAGCGCGGCGTCCATCGTCTGCATCCCGATGCTGGCGCCCGTCTGCAGCGAGGAGTAGATCTGGTGCGTCTTGCCCTCGCGGATGAGGTTGCGGATCGCCGGCGTGGCGAGCAGCACCTCGCAGGCGGCGATGCGGCCGGCGCCGTCGGCGGTCGGCAGCAGCTGCTGGGTGATGATGCCCTGCAGCGCGACCGAGAGCTGCACGCGGACCTGCTGCTGCTGGGAGGCCGGGAACACGTCGATGATGCGGTCGATCGTCTGCGGCGCGTCCTGCGTGTGCAACGTGGCGAAGACCAGGTGGCCGGTCTCCGCGGCGGTCAGCGCGGTGTGGATCGTCTCCAGGTCGCGCATCTCGCCGACGAGGATCACGTCGGGGTCCTGGCGCAGCGCGGCCTTCAGGCCTGCCGCGAAGGACTGCGCGTCGGAGCCGATCTCGCGCTGGTTGACGATGCACTTCTTGTGGCCGTGCAGGAACTCGATCGGGTCCTCGATGGTCATGATGTGCTCCTCGCGCGAGGAGTTGATCTCGTCGATCACGGCCGCCAGCGACGTCGACTTGCCCGAGCCGGTGGGGCCCGTGACGAGCACGAAGCCGCGCGGCTTCTTGGCCAGCTCGTGCAGGACGAGCGGCAGGCCGAGCTCGTCGACGGACTTGATGGAGAACGGGATCAGACGGAACGCCGCCCCGATCGCCGCGCGCTGGTAGTACGCGTTGACACGGAAGCGGGCGTGCCCGGGGATCGCATAGGCGAAGTCGATCTGCCAATCGGTCTCCAGCCGCTGGCGCTGGTCGTTGGTCAGGATCGAGTAGACGATCTCGCGCGTCTGCTCGGTGGTCATGACGGGGTACTCCTCCAGCGGCTGGAGGTGGCCCCGGACGCGTACCGTCGGACGGGCCCCGGCCGTGAGATGCAGGTCCGAGGCGTTGCGCTCGATGACCTCGAGCAGTAGGTCGGCGAAGTCAAAGCTCATTACGGCCGCCTATCGACCTGCCCAGAGGTCCTGGATCGCCTTCGTGCGGCGAACTGGACGACCGTATGATCTGTGGCGCAGATGGCCGAGCAGACGCAGCGGACACGTCCGGACGACTCCTCCGACCATCGGCCGTGGCGGGTCGAGGGCGAGCGCGACAGCGAGGGCGCGGGCGACGATCGACAGAAGTCACGGCGACGCTTTCTCCGCCCCCCGTTCAGCCGGCGCCTGTACTGGATCCTGATCGGCCTCGTCATCCTGAACGTCGTCGTCGGGCAGCTCGTCCCCTCCAGCGAGGACCGCCGCCTGGACGTGCCGTACACGTTCTTCCGCGACCAGGTGAGCGCCGGCAACGTCAAGGAGGTCAACTCGCGCGCCGACGTCATCCAGGGCATGTTCCGCAAGCCCGTGGAGTTCCGCGGCGAGGGTCCGGAGAAGCGCTTCCAGAGCGTACGCCCGGCGTTCGCGCAGGACGACGAGCTGCTCGAGCTCCTGCTCGAGGAGAACGTCGAGGTCAACGCGCGCTCGATCGACGAGGGCCGGTCGCTCGGGGCGACGCTGCTGATCTCGTTCGGCCCGGCGCTGCTCATCGTCGGCCTGCTGATCTGGATCCTGCGCCGCAGCTCCGCCGGCGGCGGCGGGATGCTCTCGCTCGGGCGCTCGAAGGCCAAGCGCTACGAGACCGGCCAGCAGCGCGTGAGCTTCGACGACGTGGCCGGCATCGACGAGGTCGAGGAGGAGCTGCGCGAGATCGTCGACTTCCTCAAGAACCCGGCGCGCTACCGCAGCCTCGGCGCGATGATCCCAAAGGGCGTGCTGCTGTCGGGCCCGCCCGGCACCGGCAAGACGCTGCTGGCGCGCGCCGTCGCCGGCGAGGCGGACGTGCCGTTCTTCTCGCTCAGCGCGTCGGAGTTCGTCGAGATGGTCGTGGGTGTCGGCGCGTCGCGCGTGCGCGACCTGTTCGAGACGGCCAAGAAGGCGGCGCCCGCGATCATCTTCATCGACGAGCTCGACGCGATCGGGCGCGCACGCGGAAGCGGTGGCGGCTACGGCGGCGGCAGCGACGAGCGCGAGCAGACGCTCAACCAGATCCTCACCGAG